>NZ_JAXAFK010000005.1 GCF_033898505.1 Pectobacterium carotovorum
AGCAGTAAACCGGAGCAATCTGGTGGTTGTAAAGAAACTCGGTGGAGCGGTAGTTCAGTTGGTTAGAATACCTGCCTGTCACGCAGGGGGTCGCGGGTTCGAGCCCCGTCCGTTCCGCCACTTATTAAAAATTATGCCTGCTAATTTTAGCAGGCATAATGTTAAGCGTAATTTAGGGGCGTAGCTCAGTTGGTAGAGCACCGGTCTCCAAAACCGGGTGTCGCGAGTTCGAGTCTCTCCGCCCCTGCCAAATAAAACCCTTCACGTTATCGTGAAGGGTTTTTTTTGATCTGTACTTTATGCTCGATCCTGTCTCGTATCCCTCTTTCCAACTTCTCCGTAATTTCTCCCCTCTAGATATTTATTTAATCTAACGTGTTGTTATTTAATGAATAAAGCATCTCTGGGGTGTTGTTGATAGCTCGTGTCGATTTAGCTGTAAATATGCACAAAATCACCGTAATACCAGGTTGTGAACTTGCTCATCTACCTTGTTCGATATTTGAACTAAAACTATCTACAACCTGAGTGAAGGATAAATCGTTTTCCATAGCGATCCTTCAGGTTGCATTCACTTGTTAGTGATATCTGCCAACATCACATCGGTAGCGCTATAGCAGAAATTCGTAGCGCTATGCTGTACCTGAAATCTGACTAAGTAGCTGTAAGACTACACAGAAGGAGTTTAAGTATGTACAGACATTTACTGGTAGCGGTTGCTGTAAGCACGGCGTTATGTGGTGCCGTACAGGCAAAACCCTTAACTGTTGGGTTTTCCCAAATTGGTTCAGAATCAGGATGGCGCTCTGCAGAAACCAAAGTGTCAAAGCAGGAAGCCGAGAAGCGTGGGATAACGTTAAAAATAGCTGATGCTCAGCAGAAGCAGGAGAACCAGATTAAGGCTGTGCGGTCATTCATCGCTCAGGGTGTCGATGCCATATTTATTGCGCCGGTCGTCGCGACAGGATGGGCACCAGTCTTACAAGAAGCTAAGGAAGCAAAAATTCCAGTATTCCTGCTTGATAGAACGATTGAGGTTAGCGATCCATCGTTGTACACCGCTGCCATTGCTTCTGATAGCGTCTATGAAGGAAAGGTGGCAGGGGAGTGGCTCGTGAAAGAGGCTGCTGGCAAACCTTGTAATGTTGTTGAACTACAGGGAACGGTTGGGGCTAGCGTCGCGATAAATCGCAAGAAAGGATTTGCTGAAGGCATAGCTTCAGATCCGCAGATAAAAATTATTCGCTCACAGTCAGGAGACTTTACTCGTAGCAAGGGTAAAGAGGTCATGGAAAGCTTCATTAAAGCCGAGCAGAATGGAAAAAATATCTGTGCGGTTTATGCACATAATGATGACATGGCTATAGGCGCTATTCAGGCAATTAAAGAAGCAGGTTTGAAACCTGGTTCACAGATAAAAGTTGTCTCCATTGATGGTGTCCCTGATATTTTCAAAGCCATGATGAATGGCGAAGCTAATGCTACCGTTGAATTAACACCTAATATGGCAGGGCCTGCTTTTGATGCCTTATTAGCGATGAAGAAGGATGGCAAACAGCCTGAAAAATTCATTCAAACCGAATCACGTTTATTACTGCCTGATACAGCAAAACAGGAATATGAAACCAAGAAAGATCTCGGTTATTGATATTTATATTATAGATTCATCGTTGATATAAACTTTGCCAAATACCTGGCAGAAATATGAATATGGAAAAGTGGGTTTGCTATGTTTTCTGCACCGTTAAACTACGGAACAGTGAATATTGCCAGCCTACTTATCCATAATATTGCTCAGGTATGACGTAGCCTTGTTTAGTTGTCGCATAGGTGATGCTGATGGAAACGACACGGTTGTTAGATATTCGGGGCATGAGCGTTGAGTTTCCGGGGGTAAAAGCATTAGATCAGGTGGACTTCACGCTTAATCGTGGCGAAATAGTGGCGCTATTAGGGGAGAATGGTGCAGGAAAATCAACTTTAATTAAGGCGTTGACCGGCGTTTACCATCGCTCAACGGGTGAAATCATCCTTGATGGCATGGCGATTAATCCTGTTAATACTGCGCACGCTCAGTCACTGGGTATCGGAACCGTATATCAAGAGGTCAATTTATTACCGAATCTGTCCGTTGCCGCAAATTTATTCATTGGTCGGGAGCCCACACGTTGGGGCATCGTTGATCAACATAAAATCCTGCGCCAGGCCGAAGCGATCTTATTGAATTATGGGTTGGCGATTGATGTTAGCCATCCGCTTGGCAATTACTCAATAGCAGTGCAGCAAATTGTCGCGATTGCCAGAGCCATCGATCTCTCTGCTAAAGTTTTAATTCTTGATGAACCCACTGCAAGCCTTGATGCAAAAGAAGTTGAGATGCTGCTGGATATATTGCGGAAATTGCGCGATCGCGGAATTGGCATGATATTCGTCACGCATTTTCTGGATCAGGTTTATCGCATTAGCGACCGAATTACCGTTTTGCGTAATGGGCGATTAGTGGGGACATTGCCGGTCGAGGAATTACCGCGTATTGAATTAGTCCAAATGATGCTGGGGCACAGTTTTGATGAAACGTTACTGAAGCGGGGTGAACACAGTGACGTTGCAGGTGACCCCATTGTGCACTTTAAACACTATGGTCGACGTGGTTCGATTAATGACTTCGAGCTTTCCGTTCGTCCAGGAGAAATTGTTGGCCTTGCTGGTCTACTGGGTTCCGGCCGCACAGAAACCGCGCAGCTGATATTTGGTATTAACGTGCCTGATGCCGGAGAAGCCAGGGTTGATGGCAAACCAGTCAGCATTCGCACGCCGCGTGCAGCAGGAAAGCTGGGTTTTGGCTATTGCCCTGAGGATCGCAAGACTGACGGTATTGTCGGTGCGGCAACGGTACGAGAGAACATCATTCTGGCGCTTCAGGCGCAGCGGGGTTGGCTGAAACCCATTTCCTTACGTGAGCAAACTCGTATCGCTGAAAAGTTTATCAGCCTGCTAGGGATTCGTACGCCCAGTCCAGAGCAGGAAATTCAATATCTATCGGGTGGGAACCAACAAAAAGTCCTGCTATCGCGCTGGTTGGCAACAGAGCCGCGCTTCTTGATTCTGGATGAGCCAACGCGAGGAATCGATGTCGGTGCACACGCTGAAATCATTCGCCTAATCGAAAAACTGTGTGAACAGGGAATGGCGTTACTCGTGATCTCTTCTGAACTGGAAGAACTGACTGGCTATGCCGATCGTATCATTGTGCTACGTGACAGACAGCACGTTGCACATCTCGAACATCACGAGATCTCGGTTGCCGCAGTGATGCAGGCAATCGCGGTACAAACGGGGGCGGCTGATGACAGACAATAACATCAAACCTGCCAAAAAAGTGCGCCTAACGTTCACCAAGGGCGTGCCGCAGCTTCTGGCGCTGGTCGCTATTCTGTTGATTGACAGCATGGTCGCGCCAAATTTCTTCTCCCTCCACATTCAGGATGGGCGCTTGTTCGGTAGCCTTATCGACATCCTTAACCGCGGGGCACCCGTTGCGTTGCTGGCATTAGGCATGACGTTGGTGATTGCTACCGGCGGTATCGACTTATCGGTTGGCGCCGTCATGGCGATTGCAGGAGCGACGGCCGCAACGCTGACTGCGGCTGGTCATCCACTCCCTTCTGTGCTGCTGACTGCGTTATTGGTTGGCGCACTGTGTGGGCTGTGGAACGGTTTTCTGGTTGCGGTGCTACAGATTCAGCCGATTGTTGCGACGTTAATGCTAATGGTTGCCGGGCGGGGCATTGCTCAACTGATTACCGAAGGTCAGATTATTACCTTTGATAACGCCGGGTTAGCTAAGTTGGGTAACGGGAGCCTGTTCTATCTGCCTATGCCGGTGATTATTGCCTGCGCGGTGTTGTTGGCGCTGTGGGTTCTGACGCGTAAAACGGCGCTTGGGCTATTTATCGAATCAGTCGGTATTAATTTGCGATCGGCTCGCAACGCTGGCGTGAGTACGAAGCTGGTATTAATCGCGGCTTATGTCATATGCGGCGTGTGTGCCGCCGTAGCGGGCGTTATTGTAACGGCGGATATCCGTGGTGCGGATGCGAATAACGCGGGGCTCTGGTTGGAATTAGACGCGATTCTGGCCGTCGTGATTGGTGGTGGTTCGCTACTCGGCGGTCGTTTTAATTTGCTGCTCTCTGTTGTTGGCGCATTGATTATTCAGAGTATGAATACCGGCATCCTGCTTTCGGGCTATCGACCGGAATTCAATCTGGTTCTGAAGGCACTCGTCGTTCTGCTGGTTTTGGTTATGCAATCTCCGCGTATTTCGCTGCATCACCTGTTCAGGAGGAAAACATAATGTTGAAACGCCACTTCCCCCTGTTGATGACGATTTTGGTATTTATTGCGGGTTATTTGTTCTGCCTGAGCCAGTTTCCCGGCTTTGCTTCGACGCGCGTTTTCTTTGATTTACTGACGGATAATGCGTTTCTGGGGATCGTGGCGGTTGGGATGACGTTTGTCATTCTATCTGGCGGGATCGATCTCTCCGTGGGGTCAGTCATTGCGTTTACCGGTGTGTTATTGGCCAAATTGATCGGTACATATGGCATCGATCCTTTCTTTGCATTCGCAATCGCGCTGGTGATGGGAGCCATGTTTGGCGGGTTGATGGGATGGATTATCGATACGCTCAAATTGCCCGCATTTATTATCACGCTGGCGGGGATGTTCTTTGTTCGAGGAATGAGCTTCATCGTCTCACAGGAGTCGATACCCATCGATCATCCGGTCTATAGCCAACTGGCGGGTTTAGCATGGCGCATGCCTGATGGAGGACGCTTTACCTTTCTGGCGCTGATTATGCTGATTGTCGTGTTGCTGGGGATTGTGATGGCGCATCGTACCCGTTTTGGCAACCGTGTTTATGCAATTGGCGGCAGCAGCTATTCTGCGGAGCTGATGGGGGTGCCCGTCAAGCGCACGACGATTCAGATATACATGCTTTCCAGTACGTTAGCAGTGCTGTCAGGCATTGTTTTTTCGCTCTATACCTCGGCGGGCTATGCTTTGGCGGCAAGCGGCGTGGAATTGGACGCCATCGCGGCCGTTGTCATTGGCGGTACGCTCCTGACTGGCGGTGTTGGAACCGTATTGGGAACGCTATTTGGCGTACTGATTCAGGGCCTGATTCAAACGTATATCACATTTGATGGCACCTTGAGCTCATGGTGGACAAAAATCGTCATCGGTTTCCTGCTGTTTGCTTTCATTGGGTTACAGAAAGCGTTAAGCACCTTCTGGTTAGCCAGACGTGCTTAAGAGCCTATGAACTGGATGGATCATGCATTCATTAAAATAGGTGTTTTCAGCAACTGACGAATCATCGTCTGCTGATCGCTGTTTTGTAACCAAACGGCATAAAATGGGCGCACGACGGGCTGACTGTCGCCGACTATCCGCAGATTGGAATAGGTTTGTAGCCAATGGCTAGGTAAGAACGCGCAACCGCCAGTTGTTTCAAGCAGTTGGCGGGTCAAATGGGCCGATGTTGTTGTCAAAACAGGAAGCTGATCGCTGGCTAAGAGGCGATGTTCCTGCTGATGGAAGTCGGCGCCCCACTCCAATTTTATATAGGGCAATTCCTGTCCGGGTGGATGCGCTTCTGCCGCGAACAGCGAAAGGGAGAAATTGCCCAGCAGTTGGCTCGCCAACTCCTCCATTTTGGGTTGTTCGGTGGTAATGAACAGATCCAATTGACGCTCATGGAGCTGTTTTACCAGCGAATGACGTAAGGCAATGCGTGCTTCTAGCTGCAGCAACGGGCGCTGTTGGTACAGCGATTGTAGCCAGGGCGTCAGATAGGCTTCCCACAGCGAAGCGGTAGCCCCCACTGAAAGCAGGCTGTGCTGTTGCGAGCGTGCGACCTCTTTTTTGGCGATCTGCCAGGTACCGATAAGGCTTTCCGCATAGGGCAGAAGCCGTTCTCCTGCGGGGGTCAGGCGTATATTGTTCCGATGGCGTGTGAACAGGTTGGCACCAAGCTGTGTCTCTAGCTGACGAATCCGAAAACTCACCGCTGACTGCGTCAGATACAGGGATTCGGCAGCACGGCCAAAGTGTCTTGTCCTGCTGACTTCCAGAAAGGTTTTTAGTAATTCGGTATCCACGCCCATCTCCAAAAAAATTTTGTCGTAATGATTTAAATGTTTTGTTTTACACAATGTCAAGCCTATCTAATACTCCGCGCCATAAACAACACGACCATAGAAGAATTAGGAGCGTGTAAGATGGCAGAAAGCTTCTCTACCACTCATCGTTTTTTTGATAACAAGTTCTACCCGCGTGGTTTTTCCCGACATGGCGACTTTACGATTAAAGAAGCACAACTGTTGGAGCGCCACGGTTACGCGTTTAACGAGCTGGATTTGGGCAAACGTGAACCAGTGACTGAGGAAGAAACATCGTTTGTTGCCATGTGTCGCGGCGAACGTAAAGCGGAAACGGAACTGGAAAAAATCTGGTCCAAGTATCTGGAACGTGTCCGTCGCCCTAAACGCTTCCATACCCTATCTGGCGGTAAGCCGCAGATGGATGCGGTGGAAGAATACACGGAAAGCGATGATTAATTAAGAATGGGGCGTTAGCCCCATTTTCTTTTGTAGCGAGCGTATCCAACGCGTTCGCTATTCAAGGCTTTTGTGGAGCCGAATGAGCAGTCGATCCATACTGCGATAGCTCAGCGCTTCGGCAAGATGTTTTCTCTCGATGTTGTCCCGATCGCTGAGGTCAGCGATTGTGCGTGCGACTTTCAATATCCGGTGCCAGGCGCGTACGGATAAGCCAAGTTTGTTCATCACCTCTTCCAGATAAGCCGCATCAGGTGCCTCTAACGCACAGTGTTTTTCTATTTCGCGTGAGGTGAGCAGCGCGTTGATTTTATTTGCCCGCCTTAGCTGTATCTGCCGTGCGATCAGCACGCGCTCGCGAATCGTCGCGCTGCTTTCCCCCTGATAATGTTGCTGAGATAAAACCCCTGGTGGTAGCAAAGGAACTTCGATAGAAAGGTCAAAGCGATCCAAAAAGGGACCGGAAAGTTTGCTGAGGTAGCGCAGTATTTGTTGTGCGGGTAATCGGTTATGAATGCCCTGATAGTGGCCTGACGGGCTGGGGTTCATTGCGGCGACGAGTTGTACGCGTGCCGGGTAGCACACTTTGGCGCGCGTGCGGGAAATGATAATTTCACCGGACTCCAGAGGCTCTCGTAGGGAATCCAGAACGCGTCGCTCAAACTCCGGTAATTCATCCAGAAACAGCACGCCGTTGTGGGCGAGTGAAATTTCCCCCGGTTTAGGCAACGACCCTCCGCCCACGAGTGCAGCCATGGAAGAACTATGGTGAGGTGCTCTGAATGGTCTGGCTCGCCAGCGCGTCATGGTGGCATCGATGTTAATGAGGCTATTGATGGCGGCGCTTTCCAACGCCTCTTCGTCGCTCAATGGCGGCATCAAATTGCCTAATCGGCTTGCCAGCATGGTTTTCCCTGTTCCCGGCGGCCCCAGCAATAGCAGATTGTGGCCGCCAGCCGCTGCGATTTCCAACGCACGTTTAGCCTGCTCCTGACCGATGATATCCTTCAGGTCGAGTGCATCTTCTTCTGATTGCGGAGCCGGTATGATGTCGGAGCAACTGAGCAATTCCTCTTCTCCGCTAAGAAAAGCACACACTTCCAACAAATGCCCGGCCATGAGCGCTTCACCCTGCGGTATCAGCGTCATCTCCCGTTTATTGTCATCCGGCAGGATAAGCTGGCGGCCTGACTTGATGGCCTCTAGGGCGGCGGGAATCGCGCCATTGACGCCACGTAGCGTGCCAGACAGGCCGAGTTCGCCAAGAAACTCGTAGCGGCTTAGCTTTTCCCCATCGATTTGTTCTGATGCCGCCAGAATCGCCAGAGCAATCGGCAGGTCGTAGCGCCCCCCTTCTTTCGGCAGATCTGCAGGGGCGAGATTGACCGTGATGCGCTTGGCTGGAAAGGTAAACCCACAATTGATGAGTGCGCTGCGCACGCGATCGCGCGCTTCTTTGACGGTAGTTTCTGGCAAACCAACCAGCGTCAGAGCCGGTAGCCCGCTGCTGATATGAACTTCGATGTAAACGTCCGGCGCTTGTACGCCAATCATTGCCCGAGTATAGGTAACTGCCAATGACATGCTATTTCCCCTTTGCTGATGGTTTGCATCATGTCTGCTAGGGGAGAAGAAGTAGAGTCCGCCGTCACCAGCCTGCGCGACGGCGTCATAAAATAATGCTCTGTTTCAGCAATGAAGAAAATTTGTGCGTAACGTATCGCACTTATGCCGGGTGAACCGGCCGCTTTACGTTATCCGATGATCGATAACGTTCGTATTCCTTTGCCATGTTTCTCGCGCAATGCTCATTTTTACACCAAAGAGCGAAAATAATTTGGTGCGTGTCTACCTTATGATTCCGTTGTATTTTTTCCCGCATCATAGGTAATTCTTACCAGGAACGATGAAAAAAAATTGTTGTCACGCCATGTCTGACTGTGATAACTCTGTAGGCATTCGTTCGACAGAAGATTAATGAACAACCTATTATGAAAGCCCTATCCCTAGTGATTAGCCTAGTCGTGATTAGCGTGGTGGTGATTATTATCCCACCGTGCGGGGCTGCACTTGGACGAAGAATGGCTTAGAAATCAAGGCCTAATTCAAGAAAACCCCCGCACCGAAAGGTCGGGGGTTTTTTGTTGGGCGTAATCTATAACGGAAAGGAACAGAAAATGAACATCAGCATAAAATTCTGTTATTCCCATAAGATGTCGGGGAAATAACTATGAATGGAGCACAGTGGGTGGTACAAGCGTTGCGAGCACAGGGAGTGGACACCGTTTTTGGGTATCCAGGTGGCGCGATAATGCCCGTCTATGATGCACTTTATGACGGCGGCGTTAAACACCTGCTGTGTCGCCACGAGCAAGGCGCGGTGATGGCGGCGATTGGCTATGCCCGCTCCACGGGTAATGTGGGCGTTTGCATTGCGACGTCTGGCCCAGGTGCAACGAACCTGATCACCGGTTTGGCCGATGCGCTGCTGGATTCTGTGCCTGTAGTGGCGATCACCGGACAGGTCGGGTCGGCGCTGATTGGTACCGATGCTTTTCAGGAAATCGACGTGTTGGGGCTGTCGCTGGCCTGTACGAAACACAGTTTTCTGGTTGAGTCTCTCGAATCACTGCCAGAAGTAATGGCAGAAGCGTTTGCGATTGCCAACAGCGGCCGTCCCGGTCCTGTTCTGGTCGATATTCCTAAAGATATTCAATTGGCCATGGGAGATTTCACGCCGAACTTTGCGCCTGTTGCTAACGATGTTGATTTCCCCGAGCAAGATATCACGCAGGCATATGCCCTGTTGGCGAAAGCACAAAAACCGGTGCTGTATGTTGGCGGCGGGGTCGGTATGGCGAATGCGGTTCCGGCATTGCGTGAATTCCTGAGCATGACGGATATCCCTTCGGTTTCGACGCTGAAAGGCTTGGGTGTCGTGGATGCCAATCATCCCTATTACCTCGGTATGATTGGTATGCACGGCACGAAGGCGGCGAACCTGATTGTGCAGGAGTGCGATCTGTTAATCGCGGTCGGAGCGCGTTTTGATGACCGCGTGACCGGCAAGCTGAATGCCTTCGCGCCTCATGCCAGCGTTATTCACATGGATATTGACCCAGCGGAGCTGAGCAAATTGCGCCATGCCAATGTGGCGTTGCAAGGCGATCTGAAGTCGATATTACCGGCGCTGCAACAGCCGCTGAACGTCAGCGCGTGGCGCCAGCAGGCGACCATGATGAAAGCGGAATACCCGTGGCGTTATGACCATCCTGGTCAGGCCATTTATGCGCCTGCACTGCTGAAAACGATCTCTGAACGAATGGATGCGGACACGGTGGTGACGACCGATGTGGGCCAGCACCAGATGTGGGCTGCCCAGCATATGACGTTCAGCCGTCCTGAGAATTTCATCACTTCCAGCGGTCTCGGCACAATGGGCTTCGGCGTGCCAGCGGCGGTAGGTGCGCAGGTTGCGCGCCCGGACGACATGGTTATCTGCATCTCCGGCGACGGTTCTTTCATGATGAACGTTCAGGAGTTGGGCACGATAAAACGAAAACGGCTGCCGTTGAAAATCGTGCTGCTGGATAACCAACGGTTGGGTATGGTACGTCAGTGGCAGCAGTTATTCTTTGATGAACGCTATAGTGAAACCGACCTCTCCGATAACCCTGATTTCCTGACGCTGGCAAGCGCGTTTGATATCCCCGGCCAGCGCATCACCCGTAAAGATCAAATTGATGTCGCGCTGGATGCCCTGTTTAACAGCGAAGGACCCTATTTGCTGCACGTCTCGATCGATGAATACGAAAACGTCTGGCCACTGGTTCCGCCGGGTGCGGGTAACGAAACGATGCTCGATAAAACCGAATAGGCTCGACAACACCCAATAATGGCCGACTTACACAGAATAAGTGCTGGAGACAACAGAATGACACATCATCAACTTTCGATTCAGGCACGCTTTCGTCCCGAGGTTCTGGAGCGTGTATTGCGTGTTACCCGCCATCGCGGTTTCAAAGTTTGCGCGATGAATATGGTGCAAACCACCAATACCGATCACATTAATATTGAACTGACCGTTGCCAGCCATCGTTCGGTAGATTTATTGTCAACGCAATTGAGTAAGCTGTTAGATATTGCCTGCGTTGACATTCAACCGATGACGACATCACAGCAGATCAGCGCCTAACGCATAAAGAGTAAGGAAAAAAAGAATGACAAAAAAAGCGGATTACATTTGGTTCAATGGCGAGATGGTTCCATGGGCTGAAGCAAAAGTACACGTGATGTCGCACGCCTTGCATTATGGCACTTCCGTGTTTGAAGGCGTTCGTTGCTACAATTCACATAAGGGTCCGGTAGTTTTTCGTCACCGTGAGCACATGCAGCGCCTGCGTGATTCGGCAAAAATTTACCGTATGCCGGTCGAGCAAAGCGTGGATGAACTGATGGAAGCTTGCCGTGAAACGCTGCGTAAAAATAACCTGACCAGCGCGTATATCCGTCCGCTGGTGTTTATTGGCGATGTGGGGATGGGCGTGAACCCACCAGACGGTTATAAAACCGACGTGATCATCGCGGCGTTCCCGTGGGGCGCGTATCTGGGTGAAGAAGCGCTGGAAGCGGGTATTGATGCCATGGTGTCGTCCTGGAATCGCGCCGCAGCGAATACGATTCCGACTGCGGCTAAAGCGGGCGGTAACTATCTGTCCTCCCTGCTGGTGGGCAGTGAAGCACGTCGCCACGGCTATCAGGAAGGGATCGCGCTGGATGTCCACGGCTATGTTTCTGAAGGCGCAGGCGAGAACCTGTTTGAAGTGAAGGATGGCGTTATCTTCACGCCGCCGTTTACTTCTTCGGCGCTGCCGGGCATTACGCGTGATGCCATCATCAAGCTGGCGAAGGACGCGGGATATGAAGTGCGCGAGCAGGTGCTGTCCCGCGAATCACTGTATCTGGCGGACGAAGTGTTCATGTCCGGCACGGCGGCGGAAATTACCCCAGTGCGTAGCGTAGACGGTATTCAGGTCGGGATTGGCAAACGCGGCCCGGTCACCAAAGCCCTGCAACAGGCGTTCTTTGGCCTCTTCACGGGTGAAACCGAAGATAAATGGGGCTGGTTGGATCCGGTAAATCAGTAATCAATCAAGATAATCAGGCGGTGATACGTTCCGTCATCGCCCAATTCGTAATTTTTGGAGTAATAGAGCATGCCTAAGTACCGTTCAGCCACCACCACGCACGGCCGTAATATGGCCGGTGCCCGAGCCCTGTGGCGCGCCACAGGGATGACCGACAATGATTTTGGCAAACCCATTATCGCCGTGGTCAACTCCTTCACTCAATTCGTGCCCGGCCATGTGCACTTGCGCGATCTGGGTAAACTGGTTGCCGAGCAAATCGAAGCTTCTGGTGGTGTCGCGAAAGAATTCAACACTATCGCTGTAGACGACGGCATCGCGATGGGCCACGGCGGTATGCTCTATTCTCTGCCTTCCCGTGAACTGATTGCCGACTCGGTAGAATACATGGTGAATGCCCACTGCGCGGATGCGATGGTGTGTATCTCCAACTGTGACAAAATCACCCCGGGAATGCTGATGGCGTCACTGCGTCTGAATATCCCGGTGATTTTTGTTTCCGGTGGCCCGATGGAAGCGGGGAAAACCAAATTATCCGATCAGATCATCAAGCTGGATCTGGTGGATGCGATGATTCAGGGCGCGGACCCGAAAGTGTCTGATGAACAGAGCGAGCAGGTGGAGCGTTCTGCCTGTCCGACCTGTGGCTCCTGTTCCGGTATGTTTACCGCTAACTCCATGAACTGCCTGACCGAAGCGCTGGGCCTGTCTCAGCCAGGCAACGGTTCGCTGTTGGCGACGCACGCCGACCGTAAGCAGTTGTTCCTGAATGCGGGCAAACGCATTGTCGGTCTGGCGAAGCGTTACTACGAGCAGGATGATGAGAGCGTGCTGCCGCGCAACATCGCCAATAAGGCTGCATTTGAAAACGCCATGATTCTGGATATCGCGATGGGCGGTTCCACTAATACCGTTCTGCATCTGTTAGCTGCGGCGCAGGAAGGTGAAGTGGACTTCACCATGACCGATATCGACAGACTGTCACGTCAGGTTCCGCACCTGTGTAAGGTGGCGCCGAGTACGCAGAAATACCACATGGAAGACGTACACCGCGCGGGCGGCGTGATCGGTATTCTGGGCGAGCTGGACAGAGCGGGTCTGCTGAACCGTGAAGTGAACAACGTGCTGGGCAAAACGCTGCCGGAAACGCTGGAAGCCTACGACGTCATGCTGACGCAGGATGACAGTGTGAAAAGCATGTATTCCGCCGGTCCAGCAGGGATCCGCACCACGCAGGCGTTCTCGCAGGATTGCCGCTGGGACTCACTGGATACCGATCGTCAGGAAGGCTGTATTCGTTCCCGCGAATTTGCCTACAGTCAGGACGGCGGTCTGGCCGTGCTGTACGGCAATCTGGCAGAGAATGGCTGTATCGTGAAAACCGCAGGCGTGGATGAGGGTAGCCTGGTCTTCCGCGGTCCGGCGAAAGTGTATGAAAGTCAGGATGATGCGGTAGCCGCTATTCTGGGCGGTAAAGTCGTGGCGGGCGATGTGGTTGTGATTCGTTACGAAGGGCCGAAAGGCGGGCCGGGCATGCAGGAAATGCTGTATCCGACCACCTACCTGAAATCGATGGGGCTGGGTAAAAGCTGTGCGCTGATCACCGACGGCCGTTTCTCCGGTGGTACTTCGGGTCTGTCTATCGGCCATGCGTCTCCTGAAGCGGCCAGCGGCGGCACCATTGCTCTGGTACAGGACGGTGATACCATCGCGATTGATATTCCGAACCGCAGCATTGCGCTGGTTCTGGATGACAAAGAGTTAGCGAGCCGCCGCGACGCGGAAGAGGCGAGAGGCGAACAGGCCTGGACGCCGCACAATCGTGAACGTCAGGTTTCTTTTGCGCTGCGCGCGTACGCCAGCCTGGCAACCAGCGCGGATAAAGGCGCTGTGCGGGATAAAAGCAAGCTGGGAGGCTAATGCTGATGGCTGTGTCACAACCTCTTCCTGCCGCGCCGGGAGGCGCGGAGTACCTGCGGGCGATCTTACGCTCTCCAGTGTATGAAGTCACACAGGTCACACCGCTGGAGAAGATGGAAAAGATCTCTTCGCGGCTGGGTAATGTCATTCTGGTAAAACGTGAAGACAGACACGCGGTGCACAGCTTCAAGCTGCGTGGCGCGTACGCGATGATGGCCGGTCTGAGCGATGAGCAAAAATCACACGGTGTGGTAACGGCATCAGCCGGTAACCATGCGCAAGGCGTGGCGCTCTCCTCCACCAAGCTGGGGATTAAATCGCTGATTGTGATGCCCGTGGCGACGGCTGATATCAAGGTAGATGCCGTGCGCGGTTTTGGCGGCGAAGTGCTGCTACACGGTGCCAACTTTGATGAGGCCAAGGCGAAAGCCATTGAACTGTCACAGCAGCAACATATGACCTTTCTGCCGCCGTTCGATCACCCTGCGGTGATTGCGGGACAGGGCACGCTGGCGATGGAATTGCTACAGCAGGATGCGCATCTGGATCGCGTGTTTGTGCCGGTCGGCGGTGGTGGTTTGGCGGCAGGTGTTGCCGTGCTGATCAAACAGCTGATGCCGCAGATTCAGGTGATCGGCGTGGAAGCGGAAGATTCTGCTTGTCTGCGTGCGGCGCTGGATGCCGGACAGCCGGTCGATCTGCCGCGTGTCGGGCTGTTTGCCGAAGGTGTCGCGGTGAAGCGCATCGGGGATGAAACGTTCCGCCTGTGTCGGGAATATCTGGATGACGTGATTACCGTCGACAGTGATGCTATCTGTGCGGCAGTGAAAGATCTGTTCGAAGATGTTCGTGCGATTGCTGAACCGTCTGGCGCGCTCGCGCTGGCGGGGATGAAAAAATACATCCAGCAGCATCAGATTCAGGGGGAGCGTCTGGCGCATATTCTGTCCGGTGCGAACGTGAATTTCCACGGATTACGTTATGTTTCCGAGCGTTGCGAACTGGGCGAACAGCGCGAAGCCTTGCTGGCGGTGACAATCCCCGAGAAACAGGGCAGCTTCCTGAAGTTTTGCCAACTGCTGGGCGGCCGTTCCGTTACCGAGTTCAACTATCGCTATGCGGATGCCAAAGACGCCTGCATTTTTGTCGGCGTGCGCCTGACGCGTGGCTATGCGGAGCGGCAGGAGATTATCGCCGAGCTTTCTGCAGACGGTTATGAAGTGGTGGACTTATCCGATGATGAAATGGCGAAGCTGCACGTTCGCTATATGGTCGGCGGACGCCCTTCCAAACCGCTCCAGGAACGGCTTTATAGCTTCGAGTTCCCAGAGTCGCCGGGGGCATTACTGAAATTCCTGCATACGCTGGGCACGTACTGGAATATTTCGCTGTTCCATTACCGCAGCCATGGCACGGATTTCGGCCGCGTGCTGGCCGCGTTCGAGCTGGAGGCAGGCGATCGGGAATTTGAGCAGCACCTACAGGCGTTGGGCTATGAATGCCACGACGAAACCAATAATCCGGCGTTCCGCTTCTTTTTAGCGGGTTAAGTTAGCGGTTAAACGTTGAGTGTTCCCTTCACGCCGCCGATGGTGTTTCGCCGTCGGCGGCGTTATCTTTATGCCATCTGACAGCAACAGGGATGGCATTTCTTTATGGCAACGCAGTTCACGGGTTTTTCTCAAGCGGGTTTAACGTTTCTTCAGCAGGTTCGTCAGTACAACGATAAAGCGTGGTTTGATGAGCATCGTGTCGTTTACGATGAGCAACTGGTTGCGCCGTTCCGTACGCTGGTGGATGAGCTCAGTCTGACCATGTTGCAGATTGACGACCATTTTGAAACGCGTCCCGCTATCGGTAAGACTCTCTCCCGTATTCACCGCGACACGCGCTTTTCTCACGATAAATCACGCTACCGCAGCCATATGTGGCTCACTTTCAAGCGGACACGCAAAGACTGGACGGATGCACCGGTGTATTTCTTTGAAATCACACCGGATACCTGGCGCTACGGGCTGGGGTATTACAGCGCAACGCGCAATACGATGGATCTATTCCGTCAGACGCTGCGTGGTAATCCGTCACAGTTTCTTGAAGTGGCGAGCTGTCTGGGAAATACCTTCGCACTGGAAGGGGACAGCTACAAACGCCCGCTGATTAAAGATCAGGAACCAGAATTAGCTGACTGGTATAACCGCAAATCGTTTGCCGCGATATCTACCCGACAGGATATGGAAGCGCTGTTTTCTGGCGATCTGGTGACGGTGTTAGCTCGCGGATTTACCCAGCTTGAGCCGCTCTATCATTACCTGATGAATGTCGAAACTATGAAAAAAGCCGCGCAGGAAACAGAGTCCGATACGCGGGCCTTTTCGGCGGATAAGTGGTTCGAACGCTAGCGCCAGAGATAGCCAGCGCTACGGCGTTTTCTGCTGCTCCGACTGGGTTTTATCGCGTTCCAGCAGCGTGTTAAACAGGTAACCTTCTTCCTGATTGCTGCCGAAGGTGGCGATTTGCAGATGATCATCGTCAATGCAGGTGAGCAGTATTTTCACCTGCTGGCCGAAGCTGCTTTCACCTTTGCCAATGGCTTGCGTATCGCTCATTTGACGGGCGGTGAAGTCAGCATCATCCAGCTTGTTGCCGTAACGGAATGCAATGGATGCGCCGCCTTCAATCTTGCCACGCTGATTGGTCATGGTCAGGCTAACAGCATGATAGGGCGCTTTCTGGTCATACATTTCCCGAAAATATTCCCCCAGCTCTCGGTATTCCTCGGCGGAAAGTCCTGACATCACATACTCATAGCTGAATGAACCGTGGAAGCAGGACGCGCTTTTCACGGGCGTAATCGGGGACGGCAACGCGTGCTGTGCGATGTCATTCAGGTAGCGTAGACGATTGAGCTGTTGCTGATAACGCTGGCGCAGGCAGTCTTCGTCTTTGCACTGGTCACGGGTGGTCAGCCAGTTGCGCTGAAACTGGTTGAGCGTTTTTTCCCACGGTGCGCTGTTGGTGTATGCGGTCAGGAACGCGCGGGAGGTCTTCCAGGCCTGTGCGAGTTCTTCATCCAGTTGTCCAAGCAGCGGGCTGGCGCAAATCAGCTTTTCCTGCACCGAGGCGGCGTTGTCACAGGGGAAACTGGCGGCCTGGGCGCTGTGGCTGAGGGAGACCAGCGTCACCCCGGCGGCGATGATGGCAGTGAAGGCTATCTTCATGGCGTGTCCTGTAATATGTCCCAAAAGGCGGCAATCAGCGGTTCGCTAAGCCGTTTTTTCTGTACGCAAACGCCCAGTTCAAGCGGTTCCATCACCTGTTCGACCAAGACGGAAACGCGGTTGCGTACCGGTTCCGGGCTGTTCTCCAGCACGACGTTGGGAATCAGCGCGATACCACAGCCTAGCGCGACCATCGATACCATCGCTTCATGCCCGGAGATGGTGGCGTAAATCTGCGGATTGGCGATGTGATTGCGGCGGAACCATTGATCGATGCGCTTACGCACCGGGCCGTGTTCCGGCAGGATGAAGGGAATCTGCGACCAGTCCGGGTTCGCCTGACGCACCAACGATTGCACAGGGCAAGGGAGCGCTGGGATGATCAACGCCAGAGGCAGTTTATCGAGCGGTATGAAATCCACGCTGACAGGCAGGGCCTCCGGGCGTCCTGCAATCCCCAAGTCCCCATCATTCGACTGAATTTTCTCAACGGCATCGGCGGCATCGCCGGTCGTCAGTTTAATTTCCACCAGCGGGTGCAGCGCCCGGAAGCGATCCAGAATCGGCGGCAGGTGGCTGTAGGCGGCGGTGACAGAACAGAAAATCCGCAGTTCTCCGCTTAATGACGGCCCGTGCGGGTCTATCGTGTGGCGTAGCTGCTGGTATTGCAGCAGCGTTTGCTGAGCAAACAGCTTCAGGTGCTCTCCGGCATCGGTGAGCTGCACGGTGCGGTTATCGCGCAGAAACAGCGTCTGCCCTAAATCCTCTTCCATCCGCTGTATTTGCCGTGACAGCGTGGATGGGCTGATATGCATCGCTTTGGCGGTACGGCCAAAGTGGCGACTTTCCGCCAGATGCAGGAATAATTTGAGATCACGTAAATCCATGCGACGCAGGCCCCGTTTTTTATCTTTCAGCCGTTTTATATCTTGCAACCGCTTTTGATCTTGCAAATAGTGCAATATGACGTTGCTAATATATCAATTTAAGCAACGCAATTCCTGTCATATGATGGGGTCATAGTGAATTCCCATCTGGCGGGAATCCTTTTTCGAATAATAGACAAACAAAACCGTATACGGAGCACGACATGGCTAACTATTTCAACACATTAAACCTGCGTCAGCAGCTGGATCAATTGGGCAAGTGCCGCTTTATGGGGCGTGATGAATTTGCCGATGAGGCGAGCTACCTGAAAGGGAAAAAAGTGGTGATCGTCGGCTGTGGTGCTCAGGGTCTGAACCAGGGTCTGAACATGCGCGATTCTGGTCTGGATATCGCTTATGCCCTGCGTGCTGAAGCGATTGCAGAAAAACGTGCATCATGGCGCAAAGCGACCGAAAACGGCTTCACCGTCGGCACCTATGAAGATCTGATCCCGCAGGCTGATCTGGTGGTTAACCTGACGCCGGACAAACAGCACTCCGCTGTTGTTCAGGCGGTACAGCCTTTGATGAAGCAGGGCGCTGCGCTGGGCTACTCCCACGGCTTCAACATCGTTGAAGTGGGCGAGCAAATCCGTAAAGACATCACCGTTGTGATGGTGGCGCCGAAGTGTCCGGGTACGGAAGTACGTGAAGAATACAAACGTGGTTTTGGCGTACCGACACTGATCGCGGTTCACCCGGAAAACGATCCGAAAGGCGAAGGCATGGCAATCGCCAAGGCCTGGGCTGCGGCAACCGGTGGTCACCGTGCGGGCGTTCTGCAATCCTCTTTCGTTGCGGAAGTGAAATCTGACCTGATGGGTGAGCAGACCATTCTGTGCGGTATGTTGCAGGCGGGTTCTCTGCTGAGCTTCGACAAACTGGTTGCTGAAGGCACCGATCCGGCTTACGCAGAAAAACTGATTCAGTTCGGCTGGGAAACCATCACCGAAGCGCTGAAGCAGGGCGGGATTACGCTGATGATGGATCGCCTGTCCAACCCGGCAAAACTGCGTGCTTATGCGCTGTCTGAGCAGCTGAAAGGCATCATGGCACCGCTGTTCCAGAAACACATGGATGACATCATCTCCGGTGAATTCTCCAGCGGCATGATGGCTGACTGGGCGAACGATGACGTGAAACTGCTGACCTGGCGTGAAGAGACCGGTAAAACGGCATTCGAAAACGCACCGCAGTTCGACGGTAAAATCGCTGAGCAGGAATACTTTGATAACGGCGTGCTGATGGTTGCGATGGTGAAAGCGGGCGTTGAACTGGCGTTTGAAACCATGGTGAGCTCCGGCATCATCGAAGAATCTGCTTACTACGAATCACTGCATGAGTTGCCGCTGATCGCCAACACCATCGCACGTAAGCGTCTGTATGAAATGAACGTGGTTATCTCCGATACCGCAGAATACGGTAACTACCTGTTTGCTAACGCCGCTGTTCCGTTGCTGAAAGATGCGTTCATGGCATCCCTGCAGCCGGGCGATCTGGGCAAAGCGGTAGCGGGTACCGAAGTGGACAATGCGCAACTGCGTGATGTTAACGAAGCTATCCGTAACCACCCAATCGAAACCGTAGGCCACACGCTGCGCGGTTACATGAAAGACATGAAGCGTATCGCCGTTGCGGGCTAATGCCCTTGTGAAGATGAGCTAACGTTCATGCCGCACATACAAAATATGTGCGGCATATTTTTTTACCTTCCCTTTATACCCGCCATACTCACGATGTGCCGAAGCGTGGCTGACGAGAGGCACGAGCCAGTTCCGTGGTTAATACCGCTTTTGTCATCCGCACACAGTAAGACGGCATACCTCTTTCAAAACGCCACCCCTCAGACAGCGCACCAGCGTCTACCACATCAAATCCAAACGCATCATAAAGCTCAGCCACAAGCGTTTTTCCTTGAATGTCATTACCCGCGAGCGGTAGCGCGCGTCGATCGGGGTGACCTGCGGGTAAACCGTCGCTTTCCAGGTGTGTCATGGTGATCGCGTTAAAGGCTTTGATGATTTTTACACCGGGTAATGTGTCGGTCAGAAGCTCACTGGTCGTTGTCTGCTGTGTATCAAGAACCGCCACTTTCCCGTCTCGCTCCGGGTAATAGTTGACGGCATCAACGGCTAGTTTGCCTTCTAACGCCTGAGTAGGAAGGTGATCGATAGCGTAGAGTGGAACCGCGATGACGACAATATCGCCAAACGCGGCGGCTTGCGTTGGCGTTCCAATATCGCAACCGATCATAGGCCGTAGGCTGAAAAGTGTTTGAGGAGCGCGTGAATTGCTAAGCATGACTTGATGTCCGGTTTGGATCGCCAATTTAGCGATTGCCCGTCCGACAAAGCCTGCCCCAATGATGCCAATTTTCATCTTTTTCACCTTTATGGTTTTGAGAAGAAAAGGCTAATCCTCTACTTATTGAAGATAAAGTGTGTTATCAGAGAGGAATACACAACAAAAATGAGGGAATCATGGATCGGTTTACCAGCATGAACATTTTTGTCAAAACGGTGGAGCTGGGATCTTTTGCCGCTGCGGCTGATGCACTGACCCTCTCGCCACAGATGGTCGCAAAGTATGTGGCGTGGCTTGAGACTCGCCTGGGCTCCCGGTTGCTAAACCGTACTACCCGTCGTCAGAGCCTGACCGATATCGGCCAGCGCTATTATGAACGCTGCAAAGTGGTTCTTGCTGAATTGCAGGCCGCTGATGATATTGCGCGGGAAATGCAGACGACGCCTTCGGGGATTATTCACATTAACGCGCCTGTTACCTGGGGATCGCATCTGCTTGCGCCATTTATCACTCATTATCTTGAATGCTATCCAGATACGCAGATTGCATTAACGTTAAACGATCGTCTGGTTGACCCCATTGAGGAAGGGTTTGAAGTGATTATCCGTATCGGAGAGTTGGCCGATAGTTCGATGGTCGCCTGGCCGCTTCAGCCTTACTCACTTATTGCCTGTGCATCGCCAGACTACGTCGCACGTGCGGGCCTGCCTGATACACCATCAAGCCTCGTAAACCATACTTGCCTGATTTATGGAGTGAAATCCGTCCTGACGCCTTGCCAATGGGTGTTCCAAAAGGAGGGGAAAACAGAAGACGTCAGGCCGAAAGGGAGATTGTACGCCAATGACTGGAATGCGTTGCTGCATGCCGCGATAGAAGGGTATGGTGTGACACTCGGGCCAGAAGCTGTATTGCGCAAGGAAATCCAAAAAGGGCGTTTGGTTCAGGTATTGCCTGATTACTGCGGGCCTGTACGCCCTGTACACGTCATGGTGCCTTCCGCCAGACGATCAACGGTTAAAGTGAAAACGTTTGTTGACGCAATCAGAACGAATTTTGGGTAGCGACTCATCGTGATAAAGGCAATGGATCGCTCATTGCCGCAGAATGTGGAGTAAAAAGGCCACCGTATAAGATGAATACGGGTCACTTAAGACCGTTATTAGGGGAAACACAGGGGGAGGTTCCCGTAGGAGGCCTCACCCCTGTGGTCGCCCCGTGTATCTCGATGCTTAAACGATCGGCATTAACCGTATAAGATGGCCATTTATGATACCCGTATGCGTTTTGGACTATTGCACCGAGCGATACTTCGCTTCCGCCTGATTGAAGCGGTCGGTAATCGCTTTTGATGGCGCTTTACCCAGCAGGCTGACGATAAAAATGGTCAGGCTGTTGAAGATGAAACCCGGGATGATTTCATACAGGCCCAGCCAGGCGTAGTGTTCCCAGATCAGCACGGTTGCTGCACCCACGATCATGCCGAACAGGGCGCCGTTGCGCGTCATGCGCGGCCACAGCAGGGAAATCAGAATCACTGGTCCGAATGCGGCCCCGAACCCAGCCCAGGCATAGCTTACCAGACCCAGCACGCGGTTTTCAGGATTAAGCGCCAGCACGATAGCGATAATGGCCACTAACAGCACCATGGCGCGACCTACCCACACCAGCTCTTTTTGGCTGGCATTTTTGCGCAGGAAGGGTTTGTATAAGTCTTCGGTGATAGCGCTGGAACACACCAGCAGCTGACAGCTCAGCGTACTCATCACGGCGGCCAGAATCGCAGACAGCAGCACGCCGGCAATCCACGGATTGAACAGTAACATCGACAGCTCGATAAAGACGCGTTCGCTGTTTTGCGCCACGTTACCTGCCTGATCCGGGTTATTTTGGAAGTAGGCGATACCGAAGAAGCCTACCGTCACGGCACCGGCCAGACAAAGAATCATCCAGGTCATACTGATGCGGCGTGCGCTGTGGATCGTGTGGTGTGAATCGGCGGCCATAAAACGCGCCAGAATGTGCGGCTGACCGAAATAGCCCAGCCCCCAGCCCATCAGCGAGAGGATAGCGACAAAATTCAGCCCTCTGAACATATCCAGATTGGCCGGGTTTTTCGCTTCAATCACCATCAGTGAGCTATCAATTCCTCCGAGAGACAGGATGACGATCACCGGGGTCAGGATCAGGGCGAAAATCATCAGGCTGGCCTGAACGGTGTCTGTCCAGCTCACGGCCAGAAAGCCGCCGATGAAGGTATAGGCAATGGTGGCTGCTGCTCCGGCCCACAACGCGGTGCCGTAACTCATACCGAAGGTACTTTCAAACAGGCGCGCTCCAGCGACCACGCCGGATGCACAATAGATCGTGAAGAAAATCAGGATCACTAACGCGGAAATGACACGCAGTAATTTGCTGTTATCTTCAAAGCGGTGGGTGAAATAGTCAGGCAGGGTGAGCGCGTTGTGGTTGACCTCAGTGTGTACGCGCAGGCGTCCGGCAACCCATTTCCAGTTCAGGTACGCGCCTAGCGTCAGGCCGATCGCGATCCAGCTTTTAGAAATCCCGGCAATGAAAATAGCGCCCGGTAACCCCATGAGCAGCCAGCCGCTCATATCGGAAGCGCCAGCCGACAGTGCGGTCACCACGCTTCCCATCCGGCGTCCACCCAGAATGTAATCGCCAAAGTTATTCGTCGCGCGATAGGCAAACAGGCCGATGAGAACCATCCCGAAAATATACACCAGAAACGTCACCAACATAGGTGTGCTTATTGTCATTCAACTCTCCACATTCTTTTTCGTGCCGCTGTCGCGGCGACGCTGTGTTTTATTGTCATCACTCAGGCCGGAACGAGGTCTGAAGGTGATAAGGGGCTGCAACCGCTCCATTTGTTAACAAGGTTGCACAAAGTTGCAACATGGTCGATATTGACGTTTTCCCGATGTGCATCTTCTAATGACAGGAGTGGACGCTATGGGCTCTACCACGATGGGTGTAAAACTCGATGAGGAAACGCGCGAACGCATCAAGGCTGCAGCACAGCGTATTGATCGCACACCGCACTGGCTGATCAAACAGGCTATTTTCCATTACCTCGAACGCCTCGAAAGCGGCCTCGACACTCCTGAAACACCGCAATGGGCGAACGTCAGCCACACTGAAGCGGAAGAGATTATGCCGCAATCTCGGGAAGAAGAAACCCACCAACCCTTTCTTGATTTCGCTGAGCATGTTCTTCCCCAGTCCGTTATCCGCGCCGCCATTACTTCTGTTTACCGCCGTCCCGAAAGTGAACTGGTTCCCATTTTGCTTGAACAGGCAAGACTTACCGACGAAATGTCAGAATTAACGCAGAAACTGGCTTATCGGCTGGCGGAGCAATTACGCAGCCAGAAAGCCGGAAGCGGTCGTGCGGGAATTGTGCAAGGGCTGCTACAGGAATTCTCACTTTCTTCTCAGGAAGGGGTGGCGTTGATGTGTTTAGCTGAAGCGCTGCTGCGTATTCCTGATAAATCCACGCGCGATGCGCTGATCCGCGACAAGATCAGCCGAGGGAACTGGCAGGCGCATCTTGGTCATAGCCCGTCGCTTTTTGTGAATGCCGCAACCTGGGGGCTGCTGTTTACCGGAAAGCTGGTGGCGACACATAACGAGGCGCACCTGTCGAATTCGCTGAACCGAATGATCGGGAAAAGCGGCGAACCGCTGATCCGCAAAGGCGTTGATATGGCTATGCGGCTGATGGGAGAGCAGTTTGTTACTGGCGAAACCATCGGTGAAGCGCTGGCGAATGCCCGTGAGCGAGAGGAAAAAGGTTTCCGCTACTCTTACGATATGTTAGGTGAAGCGGCGCTGACGGAGCATGATGCTGCCGCGTATCTGGCGGCCTATCAGCAGGCGATTCATGCTATCGGCAAAGCCTCGAACGGGCGCGGGATTTACGAAGGGCCGGGCATCTCCATCAAGCTATCGGCGCTGCATCCTCGCTATAGCCGGGCGCAGTATGACCGTGTAATGGAAGAACTCTACCCGCGTTTGCTGACGCTGACGCTGCTGGCGCGTCAGTACGACATCGGGATCAATATTGACGCGGAGGAAGCCGATCGACTGGAGATCTCACTCGATCTGCTGGAAAAACTCTGTATGGAGCCGCAACTGGCGGGATGGAACGGCATTGGGTTTGTCATTCAGGCTTACCAGAAACGCTGCCCGTATGTGATCGACGCGCTGATTGAGCTGGCACAGCGCAGCCGTCGGCGGCTGATGATTCGTCTGGTAAAAGGCGCGTACTGGGATAGCGAAATCAAGCGGGCACAGGTTGACGGGCTGGAAGGCTACCCGGTCTACACGCGTAAGGTCTATACCGATGTGTCGTATCTGGCGTGCGCTCGCAAGCTGCTGGCCGTACCGAATCTGATTTACCCGCAGTTCGCCACGCACAATGCGCAGACGTTAAGCACGATCTACCACATGGCGGGCAACAATTACTATCCCGGTCAGTATGAATTTCAGTGCCTGCATGGCATGGGTGAACCGCTCTATGATCAGGTGGTGGGGACGGTTGCGGACGGTAAACTGAACCGCCCATGCCGTATTTATGCCCCAGTCGGAACCCATGAAACGCTGCTGGCTTATCTGGTGCGGCGACTGCTGGAAAACGGCGCGAATACCTCGTTTGTTAACCGCATTGCGGATACCTCAATGGCGCTGGAAACGCTGATTGCCGATCCGATTAGCGGCGTAGAGGCGCTGGCAAAAGTGGAATGGATCATGGGGGCTCCGCATCCCCGCATTCCCCTGCCGCGCCAGCTGTATGGTCAGGCGCGGCAAAATTCGAGCGGGCTGGATCTCTCGAATGAGCACCGGCTGGCCTCGCTGTCCAGCGCGCTGTTGAGCCACGCGACGCAACCGTGGTATGCCGCACCGATGATTGAGGGAGAAAGCGACGCAAACGAAGAAAAGTCCGTGGTGAATCCTGCGGATATGCACGATGTCGTGGGCTACGTTCTCGATGCCTCGGTGGCGGATGTTGAGCAGGCGGTAGACGCGGCGGTACATGCCGGTCCCATCTGGTTTGCGACGCCGCCCGCAGAACGGGCTGCGATATTGAATCAGGCCGCCTCGCTGATGGAACGCCAGTTGCAAAGCCTTCTGGGGCTGCTGGTACGGGAAGCCGGGAAATCTTTCAGTAACGCGATTGCAGAGGTGCGGGAAGCGGTGGATTTCTTGCGCTATTACGCGGGGCAGGTTCGGGATTCCTTCACCAATGATACCCATCGTCCACTGGGGCCGGTGGTTTGCATCAGCCCGTGGAATTTCCCGCTGGCGATCTTCACTGGTCAAATTTCTGCCGCACTGGCGGCAGGAAACAGCGTGCTGGCGAAACCGGCTGAACAGACGCCGCTGATTGCGGCACAGGCGGTGCGTATTTTACATGAGGCGGGCATTCCTCAGGGCGTGCTGCAACTGCTGCCCGGACAGGGAGAAACGATTGGCGCAGCGTTGGTCAACGATGAGCGGGTACGCGGTGTGGTGTTTACCGGGTCGACGGCCGTTGCCAAAACCCTGCAACGCAGCATTGCTGGCAGGCTCGATCCACAGGGACGTGTGACGCCGCTGATTGCCGAAACGGGTGGTCTGAATGCGATGATTGTCGATTCCTCTGCGCTGACGGAACAGGTGGTGAATGATGTGATTGCCTCCGCGTTCGACAGCGCCGGACAGCGTTGCTCCGCGCTGCGTCTTTTGTGTCTGCAAGAGGACATTGCGGATCGCACGCTGGATATGCTGCGTGGCGCGATGGCGGAGTGTCGAATGGGGAACCCTGAACGCTTATCGACCGACATCGGCCCGCTGATTGATGCGGAAGCGAAAGAGAACGTAGAGCGGCATATTCAGACGATGCGGGCGAAAGGCCATACTGTATTTCAGGCAGCGCATCCGCAGGATGAGGAAACATGGCTGCACGGGACGTTTGTGAAACCGACTTTGATCGAGCTGGGCAAGATAGACGAGCTGAAAAAAGAAGTTTTTGGTCCAGTTTTACACGTTGTTCGCTATCAAAGCCAGCAGTTGGATACCACGATTGAGCAAATCAACGCGACGGGATACGGCCTGACGTTGGGCGTGCATACCCGCATTGATGAAACCATCCAGCGTGTGACGGGCAAGGCGAGGGTGGGCAACCACTATGTGAACCGCAATATGGTCGGCGCTGTTGTCGGGGTTCAGCCGTTTGGCGGTGAAGGCTTATCGGGAACCGGGCCAAAGGCAGGCGGGCCGCTTTATCTGTATCGCTTGCTGGCACATCGGCCAGATGAGGCGCTCGCGAAAGGGTTCGCGCAGCGGGATCGTGAGCAGGTTCCCGATGTTTCTGCCCGAGCGTCGCTGCTGGCGGGGCTACAGGCGCTGGAGGCGTGGGCGATTGCTGGTGAACGCCACGGGTTGGCTACGCTGTGCCAGCGTTACAGAGAATATAGCATCAGCGGGATAACGCGGCTGCTGCCGGGCCCGACAGGGGAAAGCAATACCTATACGCTGTTGCCGCGTGAACGGGTTTTATGTCTGGCAGAGACTGAGGAAGACCGCTTGATTCAGACGGCGGCGGTGCTGGCAACGGGCGGGCAACTGCTGTGGCCGGAAGGTGAGCGGGAGAAAACGCTCTATGAGCATTTACCCGCCGAGGTGCAACTGCATATTCAGTTTACCCCCGACTGGCAGCGGCACGACGTATCTTTTCATGGCGTCATTTATCACGGGGATGCCGATCGGCTACGGCAGCTGAGTAAAACGCTTGCAGAGCGCGATGGCCCGATTATTCTGCCGCTGGGCTATGCGCAGGGTGATACTCACGTTCAGCTTGAGCGTCTGCTGACCGAACGTTCTCTGAGTATTAATACTGCGGCAGCGGGCGGTAATGCCAGCCTGATGACGATAGGTTAAGAAAAAAAGCGCGCCAAACCAGAAGGTTGGCGCGCTTTTTCTATTTGTGTGCGTCGGCGTAATGACTTAGTTGCGGTACAGCACCTTGATCACATGGTAACCAAACTGGGTTTTCACCGGACCAAACGGTTTCAGCAATTCGCAGGAAAACACGGCCTTATCGAATGCCGGCACCATGTCGCCTTTACGAAATTCACCTAAATCACCGCCGTTGCGTTTTGACGGACAGGTCGAGTGTTTTTGCGCCAGTTTCTGGAAGTCTGCGCCTTTTTCCAGTTGAGCAAGAATGTCGTTAGCCTGCTGTTCGGTGTCCACCAGGATGTGCAGAGCTGCTGCGGTATTTGCCATGTCGTTACCTTTTTTGCAAAAGAGATTCCTGCGCGCAATGTAACATTTGCAACGCAAGATGTGGACTGCGACGTGCTTTCCTTAATAACAAATCCCTGGTCAAGATCGATACGGCTTTCTGCTACAATCGCCTTCCGTTTTATGAGTGAGCAAGATCGTTATGCGCTTAAACCCCAGCCAACAACACGCCGTCGAATTCGTCACCGGACCTTGTCTGGTACTGGCGGGCGCAGGTTCAGGCAAGACCCGCGTGATCACCAACAAGATTGCGCACCTTATCCGCCAGTGTGGCTATCAGGCTCGGCATATTGCTGCCGTGACGTTTACCAACAAAGCGGCACGGGAGATGAAGGAGCGCGTGGCGCAAACGCTGGGGCGCAAAGAAACGCGCGGGTTGATGATTGCGACCTTCCATACGCTGGGGCTGGAGATCATCAAACGTGAATACGCCGCATTGGGGATGAAATCCAATTTCTCCCTGTTCGACGATCAAGATCAGATGGCGCTGCTGAAAGAGCTGACGGAGCAGTGGCTGGAAAATGATAAGGTTTTGCTGCAACAGCTGATCTCGACGATCTCAAACTGGAAAAACGATCTGATCGATCCTGCTGGTGCGGCAGCGACGGCGCGTTCCGAACGCGACAAGCTATTTGTGCACTGCTACTCGCTCTATCATGAACATTTGCGCGCCTGTAACGTGCTGGACTTCGACGATCTGATTTTGCTGCCCACGCTGCTGCTGAAGCAAAACGCTGAGGTACGCGAACGTTGGCAGAACCGTTTGCGCTACCTGCTGGTGGATGAATATCAGGACACCAACACCAGCCAGTATGAGCTGGTTAAACTGCTGGTCGGCACCCGCGCGCGTTTCACCGTCGTAGGAGATGACGATCAGTCTATTTACTCCTGGCGTGGGGCGCGCCCACAGAATCTGGTGCTGCTACAGCAGGATTTCCCCACGCTTGATGTGATCAAGCTGGAACAAAACTACCGCTCATCCGGGCGTATTCTGAAAGCGGCCAATATTCTCATCGCCAATAACCCGCACGTTTTTGAAAAACGGCTTTTCTCGGAGCTGGGTTACGGCGATGAACTCAAAGTGATTACCGCCAACAACGAAGATCACGAGGCAGAGCGGGTCGTTGGTGAGCTGATTGCCCATCACTTTATTAAAAAGACCCAGTATGGTGACTATGCCATTTTGTATCGTGGTAACCATCAGTCGCGCCTGTTTGAAAAGATGCTGATGCAGAACCGTATTCCGTATCGCATTTCTGGCGGCACGTCCTTTTTCTCTCGTCCTGAAATCAAAGATTTGCTGGCTTATCTGCGCGTTCTGACCAACCCGGATGATGACAGCGCGTTCTTACGCATTGTGAACACGCCCAAACGTGAGATCGGCCCGGCGACGATGAAGAAGCTGGGTGAGTGGGCGGGACAACGCAATAAAGGCCTGTTCAGCGCGAGCTTTGATCTGGGGTTGAGCCAGTCGCTGACCGGACGTGGGCTGGAATCCCTGCAACGGTTTACCCAGTGGCTGGCGGAAATCGCCCGTCTGGCAGAACGTGAACCGGTAGCCGCCGTGCGCGACCTGATTCATGGGTTGGACTACGAAAGCTGGCTATATGAAACCTCGCCCAGCCCAAAAGCCGCGGAAATGCGGATGAAGAACGTCAATCAGCTATTTAGCTGGATGACGGAAATGCTGGAGGGCTCCGAATTGGATGAGCCCATGACGCTGACGCAGGTGGTGACGCGCTTCACGCTGCGGGACATGATGGAACGTGGAGAAAGTGAAGAAGAGCTGGATCAGGTACAACTGATGACGCTGCATGCGTCCAAAGGCTTGGAATTCCCGTACGTCTTTCTAGTTGGGATGGAAGAAGGTCTGTTGCCGCACCAAAGCAGCATTGATGAAGACAATGTTGATGAAGAACGTCGTTTGGCGTACGTGGGGATTACGCGCGCACAGCGTGAACTCATCTTCACGCTGTGCAAAGAGCGCCGCCAGTATGGTGAATTGGTTCGCCCTGAGCCGAGCCGCTTCCTGCTGGAATTGCCGCAGGATGATGTTGTGTGGGAAACAGAAAGGAAAGTGGTCAGCGCACAAGAGCGTATGCAGAAAGGTCAGGCGAACGTTGCTAACATCCGAGCGATGTTGGCGAAAGCAAAAGGGGAAGGGGAGTAAGCTTTCCCCCGTTAAGCTGGGGTTTCTTCCAGCATCAGCGGCCAGTGTACGTAGCTCTGCCAGCGGCTTTCCTGTTCCAGCATTTCTGCCCGTAATGGATGCTGTGCCAGCCAGCCCGCAGGCAGAATCAAACGCAGCGTTTCGCCTTCTACGCGTAATCGTACGGCTGGCAGCGTGTCATCGCGGCGGCGGCTGGCAAAAATAATCGCCAGGCGCAACAGACGGCACAGGCGCTGTGCCTGATTGACCGGCAGCGCGTTCTGCTGACTCAGCGGCATTAAATCGACAGGGTTAATCTGGTTTTGCAGGAGTGTGGCTAACAGTTTCTTCTGGGCGGGCGTAAAGCCGGGGAGATCGCTATGGCGAATCAAATAGGCTGCATGCTGGGGCGACTGGCGAAAATCGATGCTCAAGCCGATTTCGTGTACCAGACAGGCGCTGCGCAGTAACTCGCGACATCGGTTATCTAACTGCCAGTCACGGGCAACCTGTTGCAGAAAGTTGTCCGCCAGCGTACTGACGCGTTTAGCCTGTTCGGCATCCAGCAGGTAGCGGCGTTGCAGCGTCGCCAATGTACGGTGACGGATGTCCTGATCGACAGGCAAATGCAACATGCCATAGACCAGCCCTTCACGCAGCGCGCCACCAGCCAGCGTCATCGTTTTGATGTCGAGCTCCTGGAAGATTGCCAGCAGGATGGCTAATCCGCTGGGAAAAACCAGCGCGCGTTCCAGCGTCAGGCCTTCAATTTCCAACTCTTCCAGCTTATCGCACTGAATCGCATGCTCTTTAAGCTGCCTGAGCTTCGGCAGGGTAATGTATTCATCCATTCCCTGCGCAACCATGATTTCTTGCAGTGCTTGTACTGTGCCGGAGGCGCCGACGCAGATTTGCCAACCCTGCTCGCGCAGAGAGGCGGCAACGGGGCGTAGCATTTCACGCGCTGCTTGTTCCGCGCGTTCAAAATTACCGGCTTCCAGATTGCGGTCGCTGAAATAGCGATCCAGCCACGTGACGCATCCCATCGGGAGGCTGATCAACTGGGTCGTTTTTGCGCCAACTCCCGTAGCCAGCTCGGTGCTGCCACCGCCGATATCCACGACCAGACGCGCATCCGGGCCGCCCGTCGTATGTGCTACGCCTTGATAAATCAGGCGTGCTTCTTCTTCACCGCTGATAACCTGAATCGGCAAGCCCAGAATTTCCTGGGCCTGTTGCAGAAACTCGTCAGCATTCGTTGCCAGCCGCAGGGTGGCGGTCGCGACGACGCGCACCTGATCCTGCGGGATGTCCTGCAACCGTTCGGAGAACAGCTGTAGACACTGCCAGCCGCGCTGCATCGCGTCCTGCGAGAGCCGATTCTGTTTATCCAGCCCTGCCGCAAGGCGGACTTTACGCTTTATTTTCGCCAGCGTCTGAATGCTGCCTGCGGTTTCCCGGGTGACCAGCATATGGAAGCTGTTCGAGCCGAGATCGATGGCAGCGTAAAGTGAAGAAGAGCTCAGCATCGACGGTTAATCCGCTCGTTTACGGTTATTACGAGGCGCTCCACTGCGGCGCGGCGCATTGCTATGTCGGCGCGGGCCATTATTGGAACGCGGTGGGCGCGCTAAACGCTTCGGCGCGGGTAAATCATTCATCAGCGCGTCGCTGTTGTATTTGCTGACCGGAATGTTGTGACCGATATAGGTCTCGATAGCCGGGAGGTTCAGTGCATACTCTTCACAGGCCAGGCTGATAGAATTTCCGCTTTGTCCCGCACGGCCAGTACGGCCAATACGGTGAACGTAGTCTTCGCAGTCATCCGGCAGGTCGTAGTTAAAAACGTGGGTCACGGAAGGAATATGCAAACCGCGCGCTGCAACGTCCGTTGCCACCAGAATATCCAGATTGCCCTGGGTAAATTCTTCCAGAATACGCAGACGTTTTTTCTGTGCGACGTCGCCCGTCAGCAGCCCAACGCGATGACCGTCGGCAGCCAGATGGCCCCAGATGTCTTCGCAGCGATGCTTGGTATTTGCGAAAATAATGCAGCGGTCCGGCCACTCTTCTTCCAGCAGTGTCTGGAGCAGGCGCATTTTTTCTTCGTTAGACGGATAAAACAGTTCTTCTTTAATGCGATGGCCGGTTTTCTGCTCCGGTTCAACTTCCACGTACTCTGCGTTATTCATCTGTTCAAACGCGAGTTCACGCACCCGATAGGAGAGCGTAGCGGAAAAGAGCATGTTCAGACGCTGTGCCGCTGGCGGCATGCGGCGGAACAGCCAGCGAATATCTTTGATGAAGCCGAGATCGTACATACGATCCGCTTCGTCCAGCACGACGACCTGAATCGCGCCCAGGTTGATATGGTTCTGTTTGGCGTAATCGATCAGGCGACCGGTGGTACCGATCAGAATATCAACGCCGTTTTCCAGCACCTTAAGCTGCTTGTCGTAACCGTCTCCACCGTAGGCTAAACCCAGTTTTAACCCGGTAAGGTGAGACAGCGCTTCTGCGTCAGAGTGAATCTGGACAGCCAGTTCACGGGTTGGTGCCATAATTAAGGCACGTGGTTGATTGGTTTGACGCTCTGCGTTTGCAGGGTGTGAAAGCAAATAATGGAAAGTAGACGCGAGAAAAGCCAGCGTCTTGCCGGTACCGGTTTGCGCCTGACCTGCAACATCACGCCCTGACAGAGCCAATGGCAGAGCTAACGCCTGAATAGGCGTACAGTTATGAAACCCTTTGCTTTCAAGAGCTTCAATAACCTGCGGGTGCAGGGCGAAGTCGGAAAACTTCTGTTCAGTTAAGTGTGTTTTGCTCATAGTGTGGTAGAATATCAGCTAACTATTGCTTTACGAAAGCGTATCCGGTGAAATAAAGTCAAGCCGTTGTTGGTTAATGCTACACCAACACGGTAGAAATAATCCTGCGGAGTAAAATATGAGCGATAAAATAATTCACCTGACTGATGACAGCTTCGGCACGAAAGTACTGCAAGCTGAGGGCGCTATCTTGGTTGATTTCTGGGCTGAGTGGTGTGGTCCTTGCAAAATGATCGCTCCTATCCTGGATGAAATCGCCGAAGAGTTTGAAGGTAAACTGACGGTTACCAAACTGAACATTGATGAAAACCCGGCTACTGCGCCGAAATATGGTATCCGTGGTATCCCCACTCTGCTGTTGTTTAAAAACGGCGAAGTCGCTGCGACAAAAGTCGGCGCATTGTCCAAAGGGCAACTGAAAGAGTTCCTGACGGCGAATCTGTAATTAGCTTTATACCCCCCAAAAGGGTATTGCCGGCGGGCGCAATCGGGCAATATGCAATTCTCATATTGACTGCTTGCCGCTCGTCGGGAAGCGTGCTAGATTCTTCATTACTGCATATCGTACTTGCCTATGTTTAAGCCCTTAGGCTTAAGCCTGAAAGTTAGAGTCTAAAGCATTATTCTGTGTCGAAATCGAAAAATCGTTGTTTTACAAAGTAATTTTCTACAACACGATTGTTTTACAACACGTTTGTGATCCGATTTGGGCAGTCTACTAGTTTTATAATACTTGGTTTTATGTGTCTTCGATCTCCTGCCGTTGATTTATGCGGATATCGTTTATGCGGATGTTGTTTTGCGCGGATGTAATGCGCTTCAGGTGTGAAACCAGACAGGAATCCGGTGGTTGAAGGCTGTTATAGAGGCACGGATGACCCTGCCATACCATTCACGTTAATAGTTCGAGATTTACCCCGAGTTAAAGAACCCACCACTATGAATCTTACCGAATTAAAGAATACGCCAGTTTCTGAGTTAATTGCTCTTGGCGAAAATATGGGGCTGGAAAACCAGGCCCGCATGCGTAAACAGGATATTATCTTCGCTATTCTGAAACAGCATGCCAAAAGCGGCGAGGATATTTTCGGCGATGGTGTGCTGGAGATATTGCAGGATGGCTTCGGCTTTCTTCGCTCCGCAGACAGCTCCTACCTCGCAGGCCCCGATGATATCTACGTTTCTCCCAGCCAAATCCGCCGTTTTAACCTCCGCACTGGTGACACCATTTCTGGCAAGATTCGTCCGCCGAAAGAAGGTGAACGCTACTTTGCGCTGCTGAAAGTTAACGAAGTCAACTACGACAAACCTGAAAACGCCCGCAACAAGATCCTGTTCGAAAACCTCACGCCACTGCATGCAAACTCTCGTCTGCGTATGGAACGCGGTAACGGGTCGACAGAAGATCTGACGGCGCGGGTGCTGGATCTGGCTGCGCCGATTGGCCGTGGTCAACGTGGTCTGATTGTTGCACCGCCTAAAGCAGGTAAAACCATGCTGCTGCAGAACATTGCGCAGAGTATTGCCTACAACCATCCTGACTGCGTGCTGATGGTACTGCTGATTGACGAACGTCCGGAAGAAGTTACCGAGATGCAGCGTCTGGTGAAAGGCGAAGTGGTTGCGTCAACGTTTGATGAGCCAGCTTCCCGTCACGTTCAGGTTGCCGAAATGGTGATCGAAAAAGCGAAGCGTCTGGTTGAGCATAAGAAAGACGTTATCATCCTGCTGGACTCCATTACCCGTCTGGCGCGTGCCTATAACACCGTTGTTCCGGCTTCGGGCAAAGTGTTGACCGGTGGTGTGGATGCTAACGCCCTGCATCGTCCGAAGCGTTTCTTCGGTGCGGCGCGTAACGTTGAGGAAGGCGGTAGCCTGACTATCATCGCCACTGCGCTGGTGGATACCGGTTCCAAGATGGACGAAGTGATTTACGAAGAGTTTAAAGGTACAGGTAATATGGAACTGCACCTGGCGCGTAAAATCGCAGAAAAACGCGTCTTCCCGGCGATTGATTACAACCGCTCCGGTACGCGTAAAGAAGAATTGCTTACCACCTCTGAAGAATTGCAGAAGATGTGGATTCTACGCAAGATCATTCACCCAATGGGCGAGATCGACGCGATGGAATTCCTGATCAACAAGTTGGCGATGACGAAAACCAACGATGAATTCTTCGATATGATGAAACGTTCATAAATCCGGGCGTTCATCTATATATACCCTAAATAATTCGAGTTGCAGGAAGGCGGCAAGCGCACGAATCCCCAGGAGCTTACATCAGTAAGTGACTGGGGTGAGTAAGGGAAGCCAACGCACATGTGGCTTGAAGTATGACGGGTACATTACGGATAACTCGGGGAACGCCACGCTGGGTCGTGGCGTTTTTTTATCCCTTAATTGATCGGATGTGAGGAGGCTTTCTGCTGGAAGTCTCGGTTATCACTCAATTTGTACTGGCGATCAATGTGGGCGATAGGATATAAGGCGTAAACCGAGTCTATACTGAACAGCTACAGCGCGGCTGTTAACGGTGAACTTACTCACTATGAGTACCGAATTACTATTTATTTTCTTGTTTTCTCTGGGCTTTCTTTTTTTTGCTCGCAGCATCGCGGGTAAAATAGGGCTTGTCGATCGTCCCAACTACCGTAAACGTCATCGGGGTCTTGTGCCTTTGGTTGGCGGCATCTCTGTGTATGCGGGTATCTGCTTTAGCTACTTTATTACCGACCAATATATCCCGAACTTCCGTCTTTACCTGCTATGTGCGGGCGTGCTGGTGTTTGTCGGCATGCTGGACGATCGTTTTGATATCAGTGTGAAAATCCGTGCCGTTGTGCAGGCGTTTGTCGCGGTGGTGATGATGGCCTTTGCCGGCTTGACGCTACACAACCTGGGACACATTTTCGGCCCATGGCAGATGGCGCTGGGGCCGTTTGGCTATCTGGTCACGCTGTTTGCCGTTTGGGCGGCGATTAATGCGTTCAATATGGTGGACGGGATCGATGGGTTGCTCGGCGGCTTGTCCAGTGTCTCGTTTGGGGCGATGGGGATCTTGCTGTATCTGAGCGGCCAGACGAATCTGGCCCTGTGGTGTTTTGCCATGATCGCGGCGACGCTTCCTTATATTCTGCTTAATCTCGGTATCTTTGGGCGACGCTACAAGGTCTTCATGGGCGATGCGGGTAGCACGATGATTGGCTTCACGGCCATCTGGATCCTGATTCAAACGACACAAGGCCCACAGCATCCGATTAATCCGGTAACGGCATTGTGGATCATCGCTATCCCACTGATTGATATGATCGCCATTATGTATCGGCGCTTACGCAAAGGGATGAGCCCATTCTCACCTGACCGGCAGCACATTCATCATTTAATGATGCGCGCGGGTTTTTCTTCCCGTCAGGCTTTTGTGCTGATTACGCTTGCTGCTGCCTTGTTGGCTGCGGTTGGTGTGTTGGGAGAATATTTCTTTTTTATACCCGAATGGTTGATGTTGGCATTATTCTTGCTTGCATTTCTACTGTATGGCTACTGCCTGAAACGAGCATGGCGGGTCGCCCGTTTTATCAAGCGAATCAAACGCCGTATGCGGCATTCCGATGAGCAAAAGCAGTCATCCTGACCAAATAATTTTGGGGAAGTAATGAAATCAGAGAACTTGTCTACCGGGAATGCGTTGATTGATAACGAACTGGATATCCGTGGTTTATTTCGCTTGCTGTGGCAGGGGAAGGTGTGGCCGATAGCGATCGGCCTGCTTTTTGCCGTTGTGGCATTAGGCTATTCCTATCTTGTTAAACAGGAGTGGAGCGCGACAGCGATTACCGACAAGCCGACGGTCAATATGCTGGGAGGGTATTATTCGCAGCAGCAGTTCTTGCGTAACCTCGACGCCCGATCTTTTTCTACCCCTCAGCCAGAGCAACCGTCTATTTCGGCTGATGCTTATGATGAATTCATCATGCAATTAGCGGCTTATGATACCCGCCGCGATTTCTGGTTGCAGACCGACTATTACAAGCAGCGTCTGGAAGGCGATGAGAAAGCGGATGCCGCTCTGCTAGATGAAATGGTCAACAACATTCAGTTTACGCCGCGCGACGATGGGAAAAAAACCAATGATTCCGTGAAGCTGGTAGCGGAAACCTCTGCGGATTCCAACACGTTGCTTCGTCAGTATGTGGCTTTTGCCAGCCAGCGAGCAGCCAACCACCTGAATGAAGAGATCAAGGGTGCCTGGGCTGCCAGAACTATTTTTATGAAGTCGCAGATCAAGCGTCAGGAAGCGGTAGCGAAAGCGATTTACGATCGCGAAGTCCGCAGCGTTGAACTGGCGCTGAAAATCGCGCAGCAGCAAGGCATTAGCCGTAGCCAGACGGATACGCCGGCAGACGAAATCCCCGCATCGGAAATGTTCCTGCTCGGCAGGCCGATGCTCCAAGCCCGACTGGAAACGTTGCAGACCAGCGGCCCGCACTACGAACTGGATTATGATCAAAATCGCGCGATGCTGGCGACGCTGAACGTTGGCCCAACGCTTGAGGCTGGTTTCCAGACGTATCGTTATTTGCGTACGCCGGAAGAGCCGGTGAAGCGCGACAGCCCACGCCGGGCATTCCTGATGGTGATGTGGGGTGCGATTGGCGCGCTCGTTGGCGCAGGCGTTGCCTTGGCTCGCCGTCCGCGCTAACCAGCTTGCTGATTCGCGTTTGATGCTCTGCGAGCGTCTGCGTCTAACCTGATTAAAGAGATTCAATGTGAAAGTATTGACTGTTTTCGGCACCCGGCCGGAAGCCATTAAAATGGCGCCGCTGGTTCATGCTCTGGCTCAGGATGGAGCCTTTGAATCGAGAATTTGCGTAACAGCCCAGCATCGGGAGATGCTGGATCAGGTGCTGCGTTTGTTCGATATTACGCCGGACTACGATCTGGATATTATGCGACCGGGGCAGGGGCTTAGTGAGATATCCTGCCGGATTTTATCGGGACTTGAACCCGTCATGACGGAGTTTAAGCCGGATCTGGTATTGGTACACGGCGACACCACTACGACGCTTGCAACCAGCCTGGCGGCCTTTTATCAGCGCATTCCCGTCGGCCACGTAGAAGCGGGATTGCGTACTGGCAATCTGTATTCGCCCTGGCCGGAAGAGGCTAACCGCAAACTAACCGGGCATTTGGCAATGTACCACTTTGCCCCGACAGAAAATTCCCGCCAGAATTTACTGCGCGAGCACCTGTCTGACCGGCATATTTTTGTGACCGGTAATACGGTGATCGATGCGCTGTTCTGGGTGCGCGATCGCATTCTCGGGGACGCCGCATTACGCAGCAGCCTCGATGAAAAATATGCTTTTTTAGACGACAACAAGAAGCTGATTCTGGTTACCGGACACCGTCGCGAGAGTTTTGGCGGTGGCTTTGAGCGCATTTGCAGCGCGCTGGCGGATATCGCTCGTCGCCACCCTGAAGTACAAATTGTGTATCCGGTTCACCTGAATCCTAACGTTAGTGAACCCGTTAATCGAATCCTGAGCGGCATTGATAATGTGATGCTGATTGCACCGCAGGACTATCTGCCTTTCGTGTATTTGATGAATCGTTCTTACATGATTTTGACCGACTCTGGCGGCATTCAGGAAGAAGCGCCGTCGTTAGGTAAGCCCGTATTGGTGATGCGTGATACGACAGAGCGGCCGGAGGCGGTTGAAGCGGGCACGGTCAAGCTGGTGGGAACAGAAGTGACCAGCATTGTCGATGCGGTATCTATGCTGCTGACGGATGAAGAGGCGTATCAGGCAATGAGCCGCGCCCACAACCCCTATGGCGATGGACAAGCCTGTCAACGCATCGTTGATGCTTTAAAAAATCGCCAGGAGCGATTTTAAACGTCGCTATGCGACGACCCGACATAAAAATTATCAGGTGACACTATGAGCTTTACTACCATTTCCGTAATCGGTTTAGGCTACATCGGTTTACCCACCGCGGCGGCCTTTGCATCGCGTCAGAAAAAAGTGATCGGTATTGATGTGAACAAACTGGCGGTCGAAACCATTAATCGCGGCGAAATCCATATTGTCGAGCCCGATCTGGATTCACTGGTCAAGGTGGCCGTGGAAAATGGCTATCTCCAGGCCATGACAAAGCCTGTGCCAGCCGATGCCTTCCTGATCGCCGTTCCTACCCCTTTCAAAGGCGATCACGAACCCGATTTGGCCTACGTTCAGGCTGCGGCAGCGTCTATTGCGCCTGTTCTGAAGAAAGGCGATTTGGTGATTCTGGAATCGACATCCCCCGTAGGTGCAACCGAGCAAATGGCCGAGTGGCTAGCCGATGCACGCACGGACTTGACGTTTCCGCAGCAGGTTGGGGAAACGGCGGATATCAATATTGCCTATTGCCCTGAACGTGTCCTGCCCGGTCAGGTTGTGGTTGAGCTGGTTAAAAACGATCGTGTTATTGGCGGCATGACCCCGGTGTGCTCTGCGCGCGCCAGTGAGTTGTACAAAATCTTCCTCGAAGGTGAGTGTGTGGTTACTAACTCCCGCACCGCCGAAATGTGCAAGCTGACGGAAAATAGCTTCCGCGATGTCAACATTGCTTTCGCCAACGAGCTCTCGCTGATTTGTGCCGAACAAAACATTAACGTATGGGAACTTATCCGATTGGCAAACCGCCATCCCCGCGTCAATATCCTGCAACCCGGCCCTGGCGTCGGCGGGCACTGTATTGCGGTCGATCCCTGGTTTATCGTGGCGCAGAACCCGCAGCAGGCTCGGTTGATTCATACCGCCAGATTGGTAAACGATGGCAAACCGCTCTGGGTTGTGGATCGCGTCAAAGCGGCCGTGGCGGATTATCTGGCACAAACGGATAAGCGCGCCTGCGAGGTCACGGTGGCCTGCTTTGGGCTGGCGTTCAAGCCCGACATTGACGATCTGCGTGAAAGCCCCGCGGTAGGGATTACGTCCATGATTGCCCAGTGGAATACCGGCGTGACGTTAGCCGTCGAACCCAATGTCAAGCACCTGCCGTCCGTGTTGGCTGGGCAGGTGAAACTGGTCGATACCAGCAGTGCACTAAAAGAAGCGGATGTGCTGGTCATGTTGGTCGACCACCGTCAGTTTAAAGCGATTAACCCAGAAGATGTGAAACAACAGTGGGTTATTGATACCAAAGGAGTATGGCGTTGAAACGTATTTTAATTACCGGCGGTGCAGGGTTTATTGGTTCAGCGTTGGTCAGATACATTCTGACGGAGACGCAGGACAGCGTCGTCATTGTCGATAAACTGACTTATGCAGGTAACTTGTCTTCTCTGGCTCCTGTTGCGGATAGCGAGCGTTTTGCGTTCGAGCAGGTTGATATCTGCGATCGTGCTGAGCTGGACCGCGTCTTTAAGGCCTACCAGCCCGCGCTGGTGATGCATTTGGCGGCAGAAAGCCATGTCGATCGCTCTATCGACGGCCCTGCGGCGTTTATCGAAACCAATATTGTCGGCACCTACACCATGCTGGAAGCGGCACGCCACTACTGGCAGAGCCTGGCTGATGCGGACAAGCACGCGTTCCGTTTTCACCATATCTCCACCGATGAAGTGTTTGGCGATCTGCACGGAACAGACGATTTGTTCACAGAAACGACGTCCTATGCGCCGAGCAGCCCTTATTCCGCATCGAAGGCATCCAGCGACCACCTTGTTCGCGCCTGGCTACGTACCTACGGGTTCCCGACGATTATCACCAACTGCTCGAATAACTACGGCCCTTACCATTTTCCAGAGAAGCTGATTCCGCTGGTGATCCTGAATGCGGTCGCGGGTAAACCGTTGCCGGTTTACGGTGACGGCGCGCAAATCCGCGACTGGCTGTTTGTCGAAGACCACGCTCGTGCACTGTACAAAGTGGTGACGGAAGGTGAAATCGGCGAAACGTATAACATCGGCGGTCACAACGAGCGCAAAAATATTGAAGTCGTGCAGACCATTTGCGCGCTGCTGGAAGAGCTGGCACCGAATAAGCCCGCTGGCGTGGAACATTACCGCGATCTCATCACCTACGTGAAAGATCGCCCTGGCCACGATATGCGCTACGCGATCGATGCCGGGAAAATTGAACGTGAACTGGGCTGGCGTCCGGAAGAAACGTTTGAGACGGGTATGAGAAAAACCGTCAACTGGTATCTGAATAACGAAAAATGGTGGCGCAGCGTGCAGGATGGTTCTTATGCCGGCGAACGTTTAGGGCTGAACGATTAAACCTGTGCCCAGTGGCGGAAAAGGAAAAGAAGGAGCGAAACAATGACCCATCCGGTATCAGTAGGACAGGGAGAGATTCGCGCCACGGTTGAACCGCTGGGCTGGGAGAGTGAATTCTTCCAGATTGACAGCGGTAAGCTGAATTTTTCGCCTTCTGCGCCCGCGTTGACGCCTGATGCGCTGAGCGCATTTACGCTGACGCAGGCCAAAATTGCGGCGGACAATCTGGTGTTGGCGGATACGCTTGCCGATCTTGGTTTTCGATTGGTGGAAGGCGAAGTCGATCTCAGTTTGTCGCTGGAACGGCCCACCGTGGTTACGTCGCTACCGCGCTGGCGTGAAGCCGCGCCCGACGATATCCCGGCACTGAGGGACGCGGCATCACGTGTGTTTGCACTGAGCCGTTTTCGTTCTCCGTGGTACCAGCCGGAGGATAGCGGGCGTTTCTATGCGCAGTGGATTGAAAATGCCGTGCGCGGTACGTTCGACCACTGCTGTTTACTGGCGGAAGATGCCGCTGGCAATCCACAGGGATGGGTCACGCTACGCAGAGTGGATGACGCGGATGCACGTATCGGACTACTGGGCGTTTGGCCGGGCGTTACGGTACGGGGCATCGGTTCACAGCTGATGGCGCTGGCGGAAACGTGGTGCCGACAACAAGGATTGATTCGTCTTCGGGTCGCGACGCAGGTTGGCAACGTGGCGGCGCTTCGTCTTTATCTTCGCCGTGGTGCCACGATTGAGAGCACGGCGTATTGGTTATACAGGTGATCACATGATTCCATTTAACGCGCCACCGGTTGTCGGTACGGAACTGGATTATATGCAGGCTGCCATGAGCAGCGGTAAGTTGTGCGGCGATGGTGGGTTTACTCGCCGTTGTCAGCAGTGGTTGGAACATTATTCCGGCAGTAAAAAAGTCCTGCTCACGCCTTCCTGCACTGCTTCGCTGGAGATGGCCGCTATTCTGCTGGACGTTAAGCCCGGTGATGAAGTGATTATGCCGAGCTATACCTTCGTTTCCACCGCTAACGCCTTTGTGCTGCGCGGTGCGAAAATCGTGTTTGTCGATATCCGCCCGGATACCATGAACATTGACGAGACGAAAATCGAAGCGGCCATTACGGAAAAGACGCGCATTATCGTGCCAGTCCACTACGCGGGCGTGGCCTGCGAGATGGACGCGATTATGGCACTGGCGAAGAAATACGATTTATATGTCGTGGAAGATGCTGCGCAGGGCGTGATGTCCAGCTACAAAGGCCGCGTTCTGGGCTCTATCGGCCACATCGGCTGCTTCAGCTTTCACGAAACCAAGAACTACACCTCGGGTGGCGAAGGCGGAGCCACGTTGATTAATGACGCCAGACTGGTGGAGCGTGCTGAAATCATCCGTGAAAAAGGTACCAACCGCAGCCAGTTCTTCCGCGGACAGGTGGATAAATACACGTGGCGTGATATCGGTTCAAGCTACCTGATGGCGGATATTCAGGCTGCCTATCTCTGGGCGCAGCTGGAAGCGGCACGGCCGATCAACGAGCGTCGCCTGAAACTGTGGCAGAACTACTATGCGGCATTCAAATCATTGGCCGACGCCGGGCGTATTACGCTGCCAACCGTGCCTGCCAATGGCATTCACAACGCGCACATGTTTTATATCAAACTGCGCGATCAGGACGACCGCAGTGCGTTTATCAATTACATGAAAGAAGCCGAAATCATGACGGTCTTTCATTATATCCCGCTGCACAGTTGCCCGGCTGGCCTGAACTTTGGTCATTTCTCCGGTGAAGATCGCTACACCACGCAGGAAAGCGAACGGCTGGTGCGTTTACCGCTGTTCTATAACCTGTCGGACGTCAATCAGCGGACGGTCATCAATACCATTCTGAGCTTCTTCTCCTGATATGTCGTTGGCGAAAGCATCGATATGGACGGCTGGCTCCACGCTGATAAAAATCGGCGCGGGGCTGGTTGTCGTCAAGCTGCTGGCGGTCACGTTTGGCCCTAGCGGTGTGGGAATGGCAGGGAATTTTCGCCAGCTTATTACGGTGCTGGGTGTGTTAGCCGGCGCAGGGATCTTCAACGGCGTCACCAAATACGTGGCGGAGTATCAGCAACAGCCGGAACGGCTGAGGCCGCTGCTCGGTACGTCTGTCACGCTGGTGCTGGGGTTTTCCACGCTGCTGGCGATACTCTTTCTGACTGCTGCAACGCCTATTGCCAATCTGCTGTTTGGGCATGACGACTATCGCGATGTGGTGCGTGCGTTGGCATTTATCCAAATGGGTATCGCCTACGCCAACCTGTTTCTGGCGATCCTCAAAGGCTATCGGGATGCGATAGGCAACGCGCTGGCTGTGATCGGCGGTAGCCTGATTGGGTTGGCAGCCTTTTGGCTCTGTCTGCAACTGGGTGGCTACGTTGGCGCTCTGGCAGGGCTGGCACTGGTGCCCGCGCTGCTGGTGATTCCAGCGGGCATCATGCTACTGCGACGTACGCCGCTGTCGCTGATTTCGCTAAAACCGGCGTGGGAGCGCGCCATTGCGGGTCAGTTGGGCAAGTTCACGCTGATGGCATTGATGACTGCGGTGACGCTGCCCGTCGCGTATATCATGATGCGTAATCTGCTGGCAGCACATTACAGCTGGGATGAGGTGGGTATTTGGCAGGGCGTCAGCAGTATTTCCGATGCTTACCTGCAATTCATTACCGCCTCCTTTACCGTTTATCTGTTGCCGACACTTTCGCGCCTGACGGATAAAGCCGCGTTATCGCAGGAAATTGTGCGCTCGCTGAAGTTTGTACTACCCGTCGTGGCGGGCGTCAGCTTTTGCGTGTGGCTGCTGCGAGATTTTGCCATCTGGCTGCTGTTCTCTAGCCAGTTTACGGCAATGAGAGATCTCTTCGTTTGGCAATTGGTAGGCGATGTAATGAAAGTGGGCGCTTACGTCTTTGGCTATCTGGTCATTGCGAAAGCGGCGCTGCGCTTTTATCTGCTCACGGAAGTTAGCCAGTTCCTCCTGCTGACCGGGTTTTCCCATTGGCTGATTCCACTGTATGGCGCACAAGGTGCGGCGCAGGCCTATATGGCAACCTACCTGGTCTATTTTTTGCTTTGTTGTTGCGTATTCATTATTTACCGTAGGCGAGCATGACGACACTGATTCATGTATTGGGATCTGACATCCCGCATCATAACCAGACCGTTTTACGTTTTTTTAACGACGTACTGGCGACGGAACTCCCCGAACAGCAGATTCGGCACTTCATCGTGGCGTCCCGCGATGGCATTTCATCGGCTGACTTTCCCGCGCTGCGTATTGAAACCTGCGTGGATAAGAAAACGCTGGCTGAGGCCGTCATTGCCAGAGCCAAAGCGAACCGTAAGATGCGCTTTTTCCTGCACGGGCAGTTTAACCCCACGCTGTGGCTGGCGTTGCTGAGCGGGAAAATCAAATCCAAACAGGTTTACTGGCACGTGTGGGGTGCTGATCTGTATGAAGAAGCGAGCAGCCTGAAATATCGCTTGTTTTATCTGCTGCGGCGTATGGCGCAAAAGCGTGTTGGGCACGTGTTTGCCACGCGTGGCGATCTGGCGTGGTATCAGCAGCGTTCACCTCGCGTGCCGACGTCATTACTGTACTTCCCGACGCGAATGAATCCAGCGCTAACGGGCATGCAGGTGGATAAACCGCTGGCAGGGCCGATGACGATTTTGGTTGGCAATTCTGGCGATCGCACGAATCGCCATCAGGAAGCGCTGCGGGCGATTCACAAGCAGTTCGGAAAAAATGTGCGGGTAATTGTGCCAATGGGCTACCCTGCGAATAACGAATCCTACATCGCGCAGGTGGAAAAAGACGGTTTGGCGCTGTTTGGCGTGAAAAATTTCCAACTGCTGAAAGATCAACTGGCGTTTGATGATTATCTCAACATGCTGCGCACCTGCGATTTGGGCTATTTTATTTTCGATCGCCAGCAGGGCATCGGGACGTTATGCCTGCTGATTCAGTTTGGCGTGCCGTTCGTGATTAGTCGGCAAAATCCGTTCTGGCAGGATCTGACGGAACAGGAACTGCCCGTGCTGTTTTACGGTGACGAGCTGGATGAAGCGCTGGTGCGTGAAGCGCAGCGCCAGTTGGCATCGGTAGATAAGCACCAGATCGCGTTCTTTAATCCCAATTATCTGCAAGGCTGGCGAGAGGCGCTGGCGTTGGCGACGGGAGAACCAACATGACGCTGGGGCAATTTGGTGGGCTGTTTGTCGTCTACCTGATTTCAGTCATCTTTATCCTGAGCCTGACCTGGATGGAGTTTCGGCGGGTACGTTTTAACTTTAATGTGCTGTTTTCCCTGCTCTATTTATTGACGTTCTATTTCGGTTTTCCGTTTACCTGTGTACTGGTGTTCCGGTTCGGTGTTGACGTCGTTCCCGTGCAGTTTTTGCTTCAGGCGATGCTGTCTGCGACGGCGTTCTATGCGATCTATTACGTCAGCTATAAGACGCGACTGCGCCAGAAATCCTCCGCGCCGCGTGCGCCACTCCTGACGGTGAATCGGGTTGAAGCCAATCTGACCTGGCTGTTGCTGGCGCTGATCGCGGTCGCTACCGTCGGTATTTTCTTTCTCAACAATGGCTTCTTGCTGTTTAAGCTGCGGTCTTACAGCCAGATATTCTCCAGCGATGTGTCCGGCGTGGCGTTGAAACGCTTCTTCTACTTCTTCATTCCGGCGATGCTGGTTGTGTATTTCCTGCGTCAGACTCAGCGTGCGTGGCTGATGTTCCTTATTGGCACGGTTGCATTTGGGATGCTGACCTACGTGATTGTCGGCGGAACGCGTGCGAATCTGATCATCGCCTTCGCCCTGTTTCTGTTTATTGGCATTGTGCGCGGCTGGATTACGCTGTGGATGCTGGTTGCGGCTGGCGCGTTCGGGATTGTCGGGATGTTCTGGCTGGCGCTGAAGCGCTATGGGCTGGATGTCAGCGGCGATTACGCCTTCTATACCTTCCTCTATTTAACCCGCGACACCTTCTCGCCCTGGGAAAATCTGGCGTTGCTGTGGCAGAACTACGACAAGATTGAATTTCAGGGGCTGGCGCCGATTGCCCGTGATTTCTATGTTTTCATTCCCTCCTGGCTATGGCCGGACCGTCCGAATCTGGTGCTAAACAGTGCGAACTATTTCACCTGGGAAGTGTTGAATAACCACTCCGGGCTGGCGATATCTCCCACGCTGCTAGGGTCGCTGGTGGTGATGGGCGGGGTGCTGTTTATCCCGCTCGGCGCAATTGCAGTCGGGTTGGTTATCAAGTGGTTCGACTGGGTGTACGAGTTAGGGAAGAACGACAGCAATCGCTATAAGGCCGCTATTTTGCAGGCGTTCTGCTTCGGCGCGGTGTTCAATATTATTGTTCTGACGCGTGAAGGCGTCGATTCTTTTGTTTCACGTGTGGTGTTTTTCTGTCTGGTATTTGGTCTGTGTCTGCTGGTTGCCAAGCTGCTTTACTGGCTGCTGGAAAGCGCCGGACTCATCCGGCAGCGTTTGATGCGTATGCGAGCCACGCCGCTCGCGCCGACACCCAACACCGTGGATCCTGTGATAAAGGAGCAGGTATGACAGCGTTAAAAACCACAGAGACCATTCCTCTGTATACCATTCGTGGTTTGCCCATTCACGGCTTTCGCAATATGGCGCAGTTTGTTGATTACCTGTTTACGGGCGAGCGGGTTGAAACGGGCACGCTCGTCGCGATTAACGCGGAGAAAGTGCTAACAGCAGAGAAAGATGTGGCGCTGCGTACGTTGCTCGATCGCGCAGAATATAAGTATGCGGACGGCATTAGCATTGTGCGCTCCATTCGTCGCAAGTACCCGCAGGCTGATGTCACGCGGATTGCAGGTGCTGATTTGTGGGAAGCGCTAATGGAACGGGCAGGCAAAGAAGGAACGCCGGTTTTTCTGGTGGGCGGCAAACCTGATGTGCTGGCACAAACGGAAGCGAAGCTGCGGGCGCAGTGGAACGTCAATATTGTCGGCAGTCAGGATGGCTATTTTGCGCCAGAGCAGCGCGATGCGTTGTTTGAGCGTATTCGCGCCAGCGGTGCGCAGATTGTTACCGTCGCCATGGGATCGCCACGACAGGAAATTCTGATGCGCGATTGTCGTCACCACTATCCCGACGCCTTGTATATGGGCGTGGGGGGAACGTATGACGTCTTTACCGGGCATGTGAAGCGCGCTCCGCTGGTGTGGCAAAACTTAGGGTTGGAATGGCTGTATCGCTTACTGTCCCAGCCGAGCCGTATTTTTCGGCAATTTAAGCTACTGAAATACGTTGCCTACCATTACAGCGGTCGCCTGTAGCCTCATTGAATTGGCGCGTTGAACGCGCCAACCTTTCTCTGCGATATATCGCCCTGTTTTTTTATTCCTATTCGATTTTGATTGTCTATTTGCCAGCCAATCGGGAATACAGAATTCTATCTTTGGCCTATTCGTCATCCCTGATGTGTTATTCAAACTCACATTACGGTATTTTCATGGCCGCCGATTTGAGGCGAGGGATCATTCTTTCTACTCGATTGCATTTCTGAATAAGAACAATAACCGGCAGCAGCCGGGATAAGCACAACATAAAGACAGAGGATATATGGCAGAAGATGTAAAGCAGGAAAAACTCCATCGGGGGTTAGAAGCCCGACACATTGAGCTGATTGCGCTGGGTGGCACGATCGGCGTCGGGCTGTTTATGGGCGCGGCCAGCGCACTGAAGTGGGCAGGGCCATCAGTATTGCTGGCTTATATTGTCGCTGGGATCTTCGTTTTCTTCATCATGCGCTCAATGGGCGAAATGCTGTTTCTGGAGCCAGTCGCGGGATCGTTTGCCGTCTACGCGCATAAATACATGCATCCCTTTTTCGGTTATCTCACCGCATGGGGCTATTGGTTTATGTGGATGGCGGTTGGGATTTCGGAAATTACCGCCATTGGCGTATATGTTCAGTATTGGTTCCCCGATTTGCCACAGTGGATACCGGCTATTGCCGCGGTTGCGCTGGTTGCGGGAGCAAACCTTGCGGCAGTCAGACTGTATGGCGAAATCGAATTCTGGTTCGCAATGATAAAAATCACCACCATCGTTGTGATGATCGTTGTCGGCGTTGGCATTATTTTCTTCGGCTTTGGTAATCACGGTCAGGCGACCGGATTCAGTAATCTGACCGAACACGGCGGTTTTCTGGCGGGAGGCTGGAAAGGCCTGCTGTTCGCACTCTGTCTGGTGGTGGCGTCTTATCAGGGTGTTGAGCTGGTAGGGATTACGGCGGGCGAGGCGAAAAATCCGCAGGTGACGCTGAAGCGAGCAATTAACAACATTCTGTGGCGCATCCTGATTTTCTATGTGGGCGCGATCTTCGTTATCGTCACGATTTTCCCCTGGAATGAAATCGGCACGTCCGGCAGCCCGTTTGTGCTGACCTTTGCGAAAATTGGCATTACGGCGGCGGCAGGTATCATCAACTTTGTAGTACTGACGGCTGCGCTGTCCGGCTGTAACAGCGGCATGTATAGCTGTGGGCGTATGCTGTATTCGTTGGCTAACAATCGCCAGCTTCCCGCCTGGTTAGGTAAAGTGACGGCCAGCGGCGTACCGGCTGCGGGTGTCATGATTTCGATTCTGTGCCTGATGGCCGGGTCGGTGCTGAATTACATTATCCCTAACCCGGAAAAAGTGTTTGTTTATGTTTATAGCGCGAGTGTACTACCGGGCATGGTGCCGTGGTTTGTGGTGTTGATTAGCCAACTGCGTTTTCGTGAACAGCATCGTGCCGCGCTGGCCGCACATCCGTTTAAATCGATATTGTTCCCGTGGGTAAACTACCTGACGATGGCATTTTTGCTGTGTGTGCTGGTGGGAATGTACATCAATATCGATACGCGGATGTCTTTATTGGTCGGTGTCGCGTTTTTAGCCGTGGTCAGCCTGTGTTATTTCTCACTGGGACTGGGTAAAAAAACGTCGTTGGCAGGGGGGGAATCGTAGTGTTTTGGGGCGGGAAGGGCGTAACTGTATGTTATTTAGCTTGGAATGAACAAATCATAATCAAACGCATCATTTCGATAAAAAAGCACTAGACAGCCAGTCGCTAAGCCCGTAATATCCCGCCCCGCAACGGCGCTAAGCGCCCGTAGCTCAGCTGGATAGAGCGCTGCCCTCCGGAGGCAGAGGTCTCAGGTTCGAATCCTGTCGGGCGCACCATTATATTTTTATGAAGTATGTTGTGTGCAAGAGCTGCGGTGGTACACTTTTTTTCGTAAAGAAAGTATCCCGTAAAAAGGAAGTACCGCGTAATAAGATGTAAAGTGTGGTGATGGTGGCTATAGCTCAGTTGGTAGAGCCCTGGATTGTGATTCCAGTTGTCGTGGGTTCGAGTCCCATTAGCCACCCCAGATTTTGCAGCTAGAGTAGTTGATTGACAGTTTGTGAGTTATGCGAAGGTGGCGGAATTGGTAGACGCGCTAGCTTCAGGTGTTAGTGTTCTTACGGACGTGAGGGTTCAAGTCCCTCTCTTCGCACCACACAAACAAGAACATCAGTGATGTTCAAAAAAGCAGTACATTCGGCGAGTAGCGCAGCTTGGTAGCGCAACTGGTTTGGGACCAGTGGGTCGGAGGTTCGAATCCTCTCTCGCCGACCAATTACAAAGAAAAGCACATCTTTCGATGTGCTTTTTTTTCGTCTGCAATTTGTCTTCTTGCGAAAATCTTGTCGGATTCGTTAACCCGACAAGACGTTGTTGTTCCCTGCGGGATAGCGCGTTACAGCGCGTAGTGCACGGGTGCCAGCGCGCTGCTATCGATACTTTTTCGCATTGATTTCAGAGCGGTATCGAAAGGACACAGCGTGCCTTTTTCCGTCTGCTGGCAGCCCTGAGAGGTCAATTCTTCTTTCAGTAGCGGTTGCTGGCCGCTCAGTGGCGTCAGAGAACGGATCTGATCCAGCGATTGTGTCTGGAAATAGATACGCAAAAAACGTTGCTGAGTGGTGGTATCGCGCCAGCGTTCGAATACCAGACTGCCCGCGGGCGGGATGTTATCGGCAGTATCGCCGGGTAGCTGCCAGTGAAACTGCAATAGCGTGCGCAGATAGGCGATGTTGGTGTCGTGAGCAACATACAGCAAGTAAGGAACGGCCGGTGGCTCCCCTTGTGCGGTGTCTTGCTCTTCCTGCGTCCCCTGTGCCAGAGCCTGCGCGATTTGCTGCATGAATAGCGAACCGCCGCGCTGTGCAATATAGGGAACGTCATTGGTGAAATCGTATTTAGCCGTCATCGGGGCCATGAGCGGAGTGAGATCCTGCGCGTTGCGGACGTGACCAAACGCGACCTGCGCCTGTGGCAGATTTTCGCTGTACTCCAGCAGGAAAACCTCGCTCATATTCGCCAGCGTACTTAGGCCGCTGATAGAAATCGAACCGTCTTTATCCTGTTTTATCGCCCACGGTTTATCAAACACCGGGCACGGCTTATCCGCTTTACATACGATCTGCTTCAATTGCTCGATACTGGGCTGAAGACGCTGGTAGGCGGTATTTACATCACCTCCCATCGTTTTCAACACTTCGGCCTTTGCCCGTTCGGGGTCAAGCGTGCCAATCCCCATTTTATCCCCGTGGAACAGTGGATCCTGTTTTTCATCCTCAACGGCATGCGTCGCAACGCCACAGCCGGGAAACATGCCATTCATGTAGGCTTGTGCGGTTGCGCGGGTGCGCTGTAACGGGCTGGCGAGCACATAAATCTGCTGCTCCGTCGGACAGCCTGAAGCGAACAGATGCTGTTGACGATAATATTCGCCCTCATAGTGGCCTTTTAGCACGGTAGCGGCATAGCCGTGTCCGGTTAACTCACCGTCTCGCGTGACCCACTGCGGCCACTCTCGTGCCGTGCCGGACTCCAGCGCCGTCGTGTTGGATTCTGTTGGAGGACGTACGCCATGACGGCTGACTTCAACCACCTTTTCTAGCTGGTAGCGATCCTGAGCCTGAGCCAGGGTAGAGAATGCAGAAATAATGATCATGGTAATCAATAAGGTACGGGGCATACGCAATGTCGTGTGGGAAAGCATGATGATCCTTCGTCAGCGGTCGTACGGATAAGGAGTTTCATTGTAGGAAGAGGAAAGTGACAAGCGGGCTTTTCTGCTTGAGAGAGTGTGTTAGCGAACATTTCTACATGCATAGTTTGCAATCAAACTTTTTGATCTAAGATAGATCCCAAAGGTATAAAGCGCATAATTTCCGCATGTTATATTTTTAAAAATTAAAAAGACGACATAAATCCCGCCTGATAAATCCAACACTAACGAGTTAATTATGGCATCACATCTTATTGATTTTCTTCTTATAGGGAATAATTTTGGCACGCCTGAAATGCGCGGCGTCTGGTCCGAGCATAATCGCCTGACTAAACAGGTCGAAGTCGAAGTTGCCCTGGCGCTTGCCGAGGGTGAACTGGGTGTCATTCCGCTGGATGCGGCAAAAACCATTGCAGAAAACGCTGACGCAAGCGCGCTTAACGTTGAAGAGATTGCAAAAGATGCGGCACGTATGAAGCACTCTCTGATGCCGACGATTGCCGCGATTCAGAAACAGTGCGGCGCGGCGGGTGAGTTTATTCACTACGGCGTGACCACGCAGGACATCGTTGATACGGCAACTGTGTTACAGCTGAAACAATCTTTTGATATTGTTGTAAGAGATACACAACTGCTGGCCGTTGAGCTGAAACGTCTGGCGAAGAAACACCAATATACGCTGATGGCCGGCCGTACCCACGGTATGCAGGCGCTGCCCACCACGTTTGGCTTCAAACTGGCTGTCTGGTTGGATGAATTTATCCGCCACCTCGAACGCCTGAGTGAAATCAAGGAACGTGTTCTCGTCGGCAACATCAACGGTGCCATCTGCACCTATGCTTCTTTTGGCGAACAAGGGCCGGAAATCGAGCGTCTGACGCTGGATAAACTGGGGCTGAATACGCCGAATATCGGCTGGCAGTCTGCCCGCGATCGCTTCTCAGAATACGCCTCTGTCGCGGTGCTGATCAGCGGTACGCTGGGTAAAATCGGCAACGAGCTGTATAACCTGATGCGCACCGAGATTAACGAAATCGAAGAGCCGTTCTCCGAAGGGAAAATCGGTTCTACCACGATGCCGCATAAACGTAACCCTGCCGCACTGGAAGGGCTGGCGAGCCTGACTGCTCCATTGTTCAAGAGCGCCGCGCTGATTCATGAATCCATGAAAGTTGAGCACGAGCGTGATGCGATGAGCTGGCGTGCGGAATGGATCGCGCTGCCAGAAATCAATATCTATCTGTCCGCTCAGCTTCAGAACGCGCTTGGCATCCTACGTGGGATGTCCGTCAACGAGAAGCAAATGCTGGCGAACCTCGATCTGCAAAATGGACTGCTGCTGTCTGAAAAAGTGATGTTTGAAATTGGTAAACGTCTCGGCAAGCAGACCGCTCACCATCTGGTTTACGAATGCTCTATGCAGGCATTCGAACAGAATCAATCGTTTAAATCGGTGCTGCTGACCCACCCGGTGCTTTCTGAGCAGGTGACCGCTGCCGATCTGGACGACTGGCTGAATCCGGCCAACTACGTTGGCAGTGCGCCGCAGAAAGTGGATGACGTGATTCGCTATGCGGATAACTCCGGCCTGCTGCCAGCATAAGGTGACACCATGAGTATCGTATTTCGTCAGGCTACGCTTGCGGACGATGAAACCTATCTGGCGCTGGCACTGGCAGCGTTTGAGCCGATTCGCCAACTGGGTATCAATTTTTCCGCCGCCCATGCGGACATCGACATGGTACGCACGCATATTGCCTCGCACGGCGTTTATGTGATGGAAAAAGGCGGCGAGATGGTGTCGTCATTTACCATCCGCTATCCGTGGGGGCCGGAGCCGGGCCCGTTCGGTTTACCCCACTTGGGCTGGTTTGCAACGCACCCTGGCTATAAAAAACAGGGGCTGGGTAAGCAAATGATGGGCTGGCTGGAAGAAGAAATTCTGATGAACCAGCTTAAAGCGCCTGCGGTGTCGCTTGGCACGGCGCAAAACCACCCGTGGCTGATTGAGATGTACAGAAATTATGGTTTCAAGGAAGTCGGGCAGACGAATCTGGGAAAAGGACACCTGACAATCTGGATGGAAAAAATCCTTGATAACCAATTGTATGACCAGTGGAAAGATAAAAACTCAAAAAGAGAGGCAGTAAAATGATGAAAAAAGTAACGTTGTCTGTTCTGGCGCTGACGACCGCCTTTCTTGTAGCCGGCTGTGATTCTGGGAAAAGCAGCGCCGAGCAGGAAAAAGTCCTGAAAGTGGGTTCAACAGGTCAAAGCTATCCAAGTGGCTTCAAGCAGGATAACAAGCTGGTTGGGTTTGACGTTGAAGTGACGGAAGCCATTGCGAAAGATCTGAACTACAAAGTTGAGTGGGTCACCGCCGATTTCAGCGGCCTGATGGGGCAATTGGAAGCGAAAAAACTGGATACCGTGGCGAATGTGGTGGCAATTACGCCTGCGCGTCAGGAAAAATACAATTTTGCCCAGCCTTACAGCTTCTACGGCAGCCAGATTGTGACGCACAAAGACAACACGGACATTAATACGTTGGCAGACCTGAAAGGGAAGACGGTTGCCGGGGTTCTGGGTTCTAACCACGTTAACAACCTGAAAAAAGCGTTTGCCGATGGCAGCGTGAATATCCGCACCTATGAAACGCGCGATGGCGCAATGAACGATGCGCTGTCTAAACGTGTTGAAGGCTATGTGAATTCACGTCCGATCCTGCTGGCGGAAATCAATAAGCGTAACCTGCCGTTCAAGCTGGTTGGTGAGCCGCTGGTGATTGAAGAAGTGAGCTTCCCGTTCCATAAGGACGAGAAAGGCGATGCGCTGCGTAAGCAGTTCGATGCTGAATTAACGAAAATGCGTGAAGATGGACGCCTGAAAGCGATCTCCGAAAAATATTTTGGCGAAGATATCACGGTGTCACCGGCTAAATAACCTCGTGTTGTCATCTCGGCGGCATCGTCATATCGCGTGATGATTCGTTATGCCGCCAGATGATTCGTTATATAGCCTAGTCATAATCCTGTTCCACCGGCGCAATATGGCCGGTGGAAGCATTAATGGTATTACTCATGAATATCGATCTTGCCTACCTGTTAAAGGTCTTTCCCCAGGTATTAATGTATTTGCCGACCACGCTGTTTCTTGCCGTGGTTTCGATGTTTTTTGCTATGGTTCTCGGCCTTATCCTGGCGTTAGTCCGTGAAAGCAAGATCGTCGTTGTGGTAAAAATCGTTGAACTGTATATCTCGCTGTTCCGCGGTATTCCGTCACTGGTTCAGCTGTTTATTATCTATTTCGGCCTGCCGCAGCTGTTCCCTGGATTATCCAATCTGGATGCCATGACGGCGGCGATTATCGGCTTTAGCCTGAAAACGTCCGCCTATATGGCAGAAATTTTCCGTGCGGGTCTGTCCTCGGTGGATTTCGGCCAGACGGAAGCGGGTTTATCGATTGGTATGAGCAAAGCGCAGGTCTATCGCCGCATCGTGTTGCCTCAGGCTATGTTGAATGCGCTGCCTGCGACGGGAAATACCTTTATTTCCCTGATTAAAGATACCTCGGTGGCCTTTGCGCTGGGTGTCTCCGAACTGTTCGCGGAAGGTAAGATGATTGCCGCCGAATCTCTGCGTTTCTTTGAGACCTTCCTGGTTGTGGGTCTGATTTACTGGTTGGTGATCATTGTTTATTCCTGGCTGCAAAAACAGCTGGAGAAGAAATTGAATCACTCGCTACAGCGATAAGGGGCTGACATGATCAGTGTAAAGAATCTTTCTAAACGCTTTGGCGATCAGGTGGTGTTGGACAACATTAGCCTGGATATCGCGAAAGGCGAAGTCGTGGCGATTATCGGCCCATCCGGGTCGGGTAAATCCACGCTGCTGCGCTGTCTGAACCTGCTGGAAACGCCAGAGTCGGGCACGATTGAAATTGGCGACCAAACGCTGGATACGCGTCGCTATTCTTCTAAAGAAGCCTATGCGCTGCGCCGTCAGACGGCGATGGTGTTCCAGAGCTATAACCTGTTTAAGAACAAGACGGCGCTGGAGAACGTGACGGAAACGCTGATTGTCGTGAAAAAAATGCCGAAGAAGCAGGCGGATGAAATCGGTCTGGCGCTGCTGGAGCAGGTCGGTCTGCTGCCGCAGGCGGCGCAGTATCCGGTGACATTATCTGGCGGGCAGCAGCAGCGCGTGAGTATTGCACGTGCGCTGGCGGTCGATCCGAAAGCCATCTTGTTTGATGAACCGACCTCGGCGTTGGACCCGGAAAGGGTACACGAAGTGCTTCAGGTTATTCAGAAGCTGGCGAAGAACGACACCACGATGGTGATCGTTACCCATGAAATGCAGTTTGCGAAAGAAGTGGCTGACCGCGTGATCTTCATGGCGGACGGCCACATCGTTGAAGAAGGCCCGGCGGAGCAGGTTATTAGCTTCTCGGACAACCCGCAGACCCAGCGTTTTCTGCGTCAGTTGACCAAGCTGCCTGAGCCGCTTGAGTACGATATTTAACGCATCGTAGACACACCTGCACGCCTGAACAAGGCCGCCCTGTCAGGCAGGGCACGATAATGTGGAGCAAGTATTAATGAGAACAGCACCTCAGCACGAGCCTCTGGCTCAGTTTATTCAGGCGTTTCGCCACGATTTACACCGCAACCCTGAGCTGTCGAATCAGGAGTTCGAGACCACGAAGAAGATTCGTGCGGTATTGGAAAAAGAGGGGATTCGCGTCCTCGACCTGCCGCTGAAAACCGGTCTGGTTGCAGAAGTGGGCGGCCTTCAGGATGGCCCGCTGGTCGTGGTGCGTTCTGATATCGACGCCCTGCCGATTGAAGAAGAATCTGGCGTAGAATTCACGTCGCTCAATAAAGGGGTGATGCATGCCTGTGGTCATGATTTTCACTCTTCTGCTGCATTAGGCGCGGCGATTCTGCTGAAGAAAATCGAGCCGGAGCTGAAAGGCACGGTGCGTATTTTATTCCAGGCTGCCGAAGAAACCGGGCTGGGCGCGCCGGAAGTCATTGCGGTCGGTGCGTTGGACAATGCGGTAGCGATTTTCGGTATCCACAACGATCCGACGCTGCCCGTTGGCGTTATCGGCGGGAAAGATGGTGCGTTGACGGCGGGTGTTGACCGTTTTGAGATCAAAATTGCGGCGAAAGGTTGTCACGCTGCGAAGCCACATGAAGGCAACGATCCGATTATCATTCTGGGTCAGTTGATTTCTGCCGTACAGACCATCATCAGCCGTACGGTGTCTTCTGACAACAACGCGGTGGTGTCGATTACTCAGGTTCATAGCGGCAGCACCTGGAACGTTATCCCGGATACTGCCTACGTTGAAGGTACGGTTAGAACGTTTAATCAGGACGCGCGTGATTTGATTGAACAGCGTTTCCGTCAGATCGTGGCCGGTATTGCCAGCACCTTTGGCGCAGAAATCGAATTCCTGTGGCATGCAGGGCCGCCATCGGTGATCAACACGCCGGAGTGGGTTGAGTTTGCGCTGAATGTGGCAAGTGACGAAGGTTTTGAAGCACGCCGCGTGGAAGCCAGCCCGATTGGTGAAGATTTTGCGTTCTATCAGCAAAAACTGCCGGGTACGTTCATGATGGTCGGCTCCGGCGGACCGTATGCCCTGCACCACCCGAAATTCCGCGTTGACGATCGCGCGCTGTTCCCGACTGCACACTATCTGTATCAGATGGCGAAGCAGAGTCTGGAGCAGCTCTCTTCCCGCTAAGTTCCCCTGATTTTGTTAATGCATCCGCGTCGGTTTTCCGGCGCGGATATTTTTTGCCTATTAATGACTTAGGATCTGATCCAGAAACTGGCGCGTGCGCGGATGTGATGGCGTGTTGAAGAAGTCCTGCGGCGGGGCGGATTCAACGATGCTGCCGTCTGCCATCAGAATCACCTTGTCTGCGACCGTTTTAGCAAAGCCCATCTCATGGGTGACGACGATCATCGTCATACCCGATTCAGCCAAATCGAGCATCACATCCAGCACCTCTTTAATCATCTCTGGATCCAGTGCAGAAGTGGGTTCGTCAAACAGCATGATTTCTGGCTGCATACACAGCGCCCGAGCAATAGCCACACGCTGCTGCTGGCCGCCGGAGAGCTGTAACGGGAATTTATGCGCCTGATTGGCAATATGCACCTTTTCCAGATAGTGCATCGCTAAATCAATGGCTTCCTGCTTCTTACGCTGTTTGACCAACGTCGGGCCAATGGTCAGGTTATCCAGCACGCTCAGGTGGGGAAACAGGTTGAACTGCTGGAACAGCATACCGATGCCGGCGCGCACGCGGTTGATGTTCTTGATGTTGTCATTGACCTCAATACCCTTCACGCGGATGTGCCCGTCGTGGTGCTCTTCCAGTCGGTTAATGCAGCGGATAAGCGTGGATTTGCCGGAGCCGGAAGGGCCGCAAATCACTACACGCTCGCCTTTCTGCACGTTTAGCGTCACGTTATTCAGCGCCTGAAACGCACCGTACCATTTGCTGACGGCGTCGATCTCAATAATCACGTCGTTGTTTGTAAGGATACCGTTTGTAGCGGCATTATCTGTAACTAACGTTTCTGCGGCTAAGCTCATGATAAAAAAGCTCCTGTCTGTATTTTCATCAACGGCTATCGCTTAACCGTGATACGTTTCTGGGTTACGGCTGGCATCAATGCGTTTTTCCACCCACAGCGCGTAGCGTGAGAGCAAGAAGCCAAATAGCAGATAGATAGCCGAGATGAAAAGGTACGTTTCAATGTAATAGCGCCGCCATAGCGGGTCCTGCATCACTGAACTGGTGGCGGTGAGGATATCGAACAGTCCGATAATGATGACGAACGAGGTGTTCTTCATGGCGGCGATAATATGGTTGGTCATGGCAGGCAGGCAGATACGCAGCGCCTGCGGCAGGACGATTTTGGTGGTCGTGTGCCAATAACCGAGATTGAGCGCCATTGCCGCTTCGTATTGCCCGCGTGGTACGGACTGCAAACCACCGCGAATCACCTCAGCCTGATAACAGGCGAAAAATAGTGCGATACCGATGATGATGCGCAGCAGTTTGTTGATTTCCATCCCGGCGGGCAGGAATAGCGGGAAGACGTTAACGGCGACGAACAGAATCGTGATGAGCGGCACGCCGCGCAGGCTTTCGATAAAAATAACCGATAGGCCGCGCAGAAAGGGCAGCGGCGATCGCCGCCCCAGCGCCAGAAGAACCGAAACCGGCATCCCGATGACGACGGTGCCGCTAAACAGCAGAATCGTCAGCGGCAGTCCGCCCCATTCGCTGGAAGGTACATAAGATAATCCCAACACGCCGCCGGACATCAGGATAGCGATGCCGACGACGGCGACGATCCACAGCGGTAAGAGGATGCGCGAGTGCCAGAAGCGCGGCATCAGCGACAGGCCAAGAGCCAGAAACCAGATTCCCATCGCCAGCACCAGACGCCAGTGTTCATCGTAAGGATAAAGGCCAAACAGAATAGGACGATGTTTTTCCACGATCACTGCCCAGCAGGCGCCAGCGGCTGCACGGCAGATGTCCGGGTCAGCGGTGTACCACACGGCATCGAGAATACCCCAGTGCAGCAACTTAATGCCGACATTCCACATCAGTACCGCCAGTAATAACGTGAGCACCGTTTGCGGCACGCTGCTGAACAGGTGACGACGCAGCCACAGCAGTGGTGTGCGCAAGCGGGGAGGAACGGCGGAGAGTGACAGGGACGGAAATAGCATGCGGTGCTCCTCAGCGCTCTTTGATGGCGACGACGCGATTAAATAAGTTCATCAGCAGCGATGTCACGATACTGACCGTCAGGTAAACCACCATCATGATGGCAATCACTTCGAGTGCCTGACCGGTCTGATTCATCAACGTATTGCTGATATTCGCCAGTTCCGGGTAACCGACCACGACCGCGATCGAGCTATTTTTTGACAGACTGACATATTGACTGGTCAGGGGCGGAACGATGACGCGCATGGCCTGCGGGATAATGATGTGGCGCATCATGTGCCACGGCGAAAAGGACAGCGCACGTGCCGCTTCCAACTGGCCTTTTGGGATAGACTGAATCCCCGCCCGCACGATTTCTGCGATAAACGCGGAGGAATAGAGTGCAATGCCGAGCAGCAGCGCCGTAAATTCAGGGCTGATGGTAAAGCCGCCGCGAAAGTTAAAACCGCGCAAGATCGGGCGATCGAGCTCTGCCGGTGCACCGGAAAGCCACCAGACCAGCAGCGGTAGCCCGATAAGCGCTGCCAGCGTCCAACGGCCTGTCGGCAGAGCGCGCCCTCGACTTTCCCGAACATAGCGCGCTACGCGATTCAGGATCAGGCTAAGCAGTAGGGCGGCGAGCAGGGCGATTCCCGTCCACAGCCAGCCGTAGTGTGCGGCGGGAACGGCAAAAGACAGCCCACGATTGGTCAGAAAGCCCAGATTACCAAGCTCGATCGCATCCCGCGGCGAGGGCAAATTGCGTATCACCACCGACCAGAAAATCACCTGCAAGATCACCGGAATATTGCGCATCATCTCGATGTATCCTCCGGCGAGTCGCGCCAGCAGCCAGTTGCGAGAGACGCGGGCGATGCCGACGGAGAAGCCCAACAGCGTGGCAAGTACGATGCCACACAGTGTGATGTACAGGGTATTCATTAACCCGATGCCCAGCGCGCGCAGATAGCTGTCGCGTGGGGTAAACGCGATGCGCTTTTCACCAATTTCAAACTGTGCCGCGTGGTCGAGAAAGCCAAAGCCTGTCGCGATATTCTGCGAACGCAGGTTTTCGACCACATTGGCGTACAGCCAGTAGCTGAAAACGACAATCAGGAGGCCGAGCAGGCACTGATAAATCCAGGCGCGCAGCGCTTTGCTGTCAAATGCGTTCAACAGACGGCGCGAATAAGATAGCGCTCCCGGCCACGGTGGTGCAGAGGCTGACAACAGCGTCTTGTTTGGTGATTTCATTACCGGCGGTCTTTTCTTCTGGTGATTACCGAGTAGAACACGCACCCGGTGACAGCGATGCGTGAATGCGGTGGTATGACGTCAGCCGACGATTTCCCTGCTGACGCCAGTAGCATGGCGACTTAACGAATAGGCAAGCCGTAGAGCAGTCCGCCTTTCGTCCAGAGATTATTCAGGTCGCGCTCCAGCGGAGCCGGGGTGTCTGGTCCGAAATGACGGTTATAAATATCGCCGTAATTCCCCACCTGCTTAATCAGGTTGTAAGCCCACTGATTATTCAGCCCCAGTTTCTGACCATAATCACCGGTGACCCCAAGCAGCGCCTGTTCATCCGGATCTGTTGATTTGAGTTTGCTGTCCACGTTCTTTTGGCCAATGTCCATCTCTTCCGCGTTGAACGTGGCGTACACCACCCATTTCACAATGTCGTACCACTGGTCGTCACCCTGACGAACCGCCATCGCCAGCGGTTCCTTGGAGTAAATCCCCGGCAGAATCACGTGGTCAGCGGGTTTTTCCGCATCAAAGGTGCGCACGCCGGGCAACGCTACTTTGTCACGGGCAATGACGTCGCAGCGTCCAGACAGATAGGCCGCGACATATTCTTTATTGTTCTCAATAACCACCGGGGTGTAATGCAGGTTACGCGACGCGAAAATCTGCGCGACGTTGCGTTCGGTGCTGCTGCCCGGCGTGATGCAGACGGTTGCGCCATCCAGATCTTCCACTTTCTTCACATTGGCGCTGGTTCGCACCATAAAGCCTGTTCCGGTATAGAAGGTTGGCGGCGCGAAATTCAGCCCCAGCGAGGTGTCGCGCGACAAATCGGCGGTGATATTGCGTGACAGCACGTCCACTTCACCAGATTGAATTGCCGGGAAACGTTGCGCGGTAGACAGAGCGGCAAAACGCACTTTGCTCGCATCGCCAAAAATAGCGGCGGCTAAGGCGCGGCAATAATCGACGTCCAGCCCGGTCCACTGTCCTTTGCTATCAATCGCGGAAAAGCCGTGGCGCGCCGGGTGTACGCCGCAAACCAGTTCACCGCGTGCTTTGATCTTTTTGAGCGTTTCGCCATTTCCTGCATCAGCGGCATTGGCGTGTACGACGGGCAGCAGAAGACCCCCTAAAGTCAGCGCTGTGGCTGTCGTCAACGAGAGTAGTTTTCTCAGCATAAGTATCCTCAGAATGATTGGTGTTGTTTTAACGTGTTGTAATTAATTGTTTTTATTGTGATGCGTTCTTTTGTATACAAATGTTCTCAATGTTACATTCAAATGGCAAATAGCATATTTCTCTATCTAAAGCTGAATAGTAGATATAGCCATCGTGGAGAGGATTCGAAGGGGAAAAGCGAGCTGTACCTTGTGCTGTCAGCAAGGTACAGCGGGGAGGGATTAGTGAACGAGCAGGCCTTGTACGCCTTGCCAAATGAGCTGGGTACTGAGAATTAACATGGTGAGGCGAAAGGTCGTACGGAAGAGTTTTTCGGGCAGATTATCCAGTAGGCGCGTACCCAGCCAGGTACCCAATACGCCGCTGATAATCATCGCCGCCAGCATCGGCAGCCAGTCGTGATAGGCAAACCCCATCAGCCCGAATGCCAGAATCTTCAAGCCGTGCTGTAATACCATGCAGAGCGCATGAGTGGCGATCAGCGGCTGTTTGGTCAGCCCTTGAGAACTGATAAGCCCTGCGACCATCGGGCCTGTTGCGCCGACGATCATGGTGCCGAGACTGGTGAGCGCGCCGCCCAAAATGAAGAACAGCCGGTTAACCGGTTTTGGTGCGGTACGTTTACGAAAAACTGACCACAGAATGAAAAGAGCCAGCGCGATTTTTGCCACGTTGTCTGGGATCCAGACTGCAATAGGGGCACCCACTGCGATGCCAATGACGCTGCCGATAAAAAACCACAGCGCCAGCGGCCAGACGATATACAAACGTTGGATCAGGCTACGGCTGAGGTTGGAGCCTAGCTGGACAATGCCGTGCACTGGCAGCAGGCTGCTGACTGGCATACCCAGTCCCATGATGGCAAGCAAGGTGACGCCGCCGCCCAAGCCCAGCGCTGCCGTTAGCGCCGATGTCAGGAAACTGCAAAAAATCAGGATACCGGCAAAGAGCGGTGAGATATCGGGTGGAACAAGATCTAGCATGGTGGAACCCATCGCGTGGTAGAGCAAATGATAATGCCTGATGCGATCGAGACGTATCAAGCATCCTTACTGCCGTTAACGATAATTGTCGTGCAGCAGACGTTGGTACAGTGCCAGCGCCTCGGTGCGCGGCAACGCCTGACTGGCGCAGTCGATAAATTTCTCCGCAATCAGGTTGTCCGGCAGCGGGTTCTCCGCGCTGGAGCCGAGTGCGCCCGCCACGCGACGATGATAGGTGTTCCCGTCATGAGCCACCAGCGTGACGTGCGCCGTATGCGTAGTGGTTTCGTCATGGCAGATCAGCTCAACGCGCGCCATCAGCGACTGCGTGGTCGGGTCGTGTAGTGCTGCATCGTCAATAAAATCATCCAGCATCAGCTTCCCTTGCACCCAAGCGCGGGCAATGCAGTAATGCAGGCTGAATTTCCCCGCCAGCGGCGTATCCGGTGCTGGAATGTTGATATGTGGAAAGCGGATGGGGTGGATGGCAATCTGAATGCGTTCCAGCGACTCGGGAGCCAGCCCGGTTTCCTCACGCAGCGCCAGCAGCCCGTCCAGCGGTGCCAGAATGGCGTAGCAGCAGGGGAAATATTTAAAATTATTGCCTTTTACGGGGTCGAGGATGTGGGACGGTGCAGACCAGGGTTCGGTTAACGGCGTGGTGTCGACGTTTTCAGCTGCGCGGTTGTAGACGTTGAAATAGCCGTGGTGATGTTCAAACGCGGTATCTCCCGCACTATATCCCTGACGCGCCAATAATACTGCCATGACGGCGCTGCGGTTGGCGTGGCCGACCGCCAGTGATTTCGTCTGGCTGCCAAAGTTGGATTTTATGCCGGAGGCTAGCGATGCGGTGATTGCAAAGGCGATTGCCGTTTCTGCTTCGCTAAGCTTCAACAGTACCGCGCAGGCGGCTACGCCCGCGAAAATGCCGACGGACGTTGTCGGGTGCCAACCGTTGCGATATTGAAAAGGGCTGACGGCTTTGCCCATGCGTACCGCAGTTTCATAGCCGCACAGGTAGGCGTGTAGGATCGCTTCGCCATCAGCTTCCTGCTCGTCAGCCAATGCCAGCAGTGCGGGCAGCACGGCAACGGAAATATGTCCATGCAGCCAAGAGTTGGAATCGTCGAAGTCGAGCAAATGCGCGGATGTGCCGTTTAATAACGCTGCATCCAGCGCGTTGAGTGTGAGATCGGTACCGAAAATCCTGCTCTTTCCCACGGCAGCAGAGGGAACTATCACCGCCCTGAGTTTTTGTGCACCGTCCTGAATTCCTCCCGCGAGCGTGACGCCCAGCGTGTCAATCACAGCGGTTCGTGCGTGAGCCAATACGTCGGCAGGGAACGTCTGGCGAGAAAATTCCAGCAGATTATGGGCAAGCTGGCGGGCAATGGTCATGAAAGTATCCTGTCGTTATCGTGAAATTTTTTATGTTGATTGGTTTATGCCGAGTGGTTTGTACCGAATTGCTTATGTCTAACGACAGCGCATTAGCCCGCCAGCAGCTCGGTGAGCGTCGCGAGCGAACCCGGCTGCTCAAAGTGGAAAGCCGCCTGATAAAGTTGATCGCTACGGGCTTCCCCCAATACGGGGAGGGTTAGCGCGTCAAATTTGGCGCGCAGTTCGGCGTCGGTCAGTGGGTTTTGCGGATGGCCGCGATAAACATCGGTTTCCGCATGCAATATTTCGCCGTCTTCCAGTTCGATATCAATAAACGCGGAGCTGGCCGATTGCCCCTCGACCGTGTCAATCTGTAGGCGCGGTAGTAGCTGGCGCGGTGTCGGATCGTCAACGGTCTGCTGCGTAAAGTCCGTATCGGTGAGGCGGTAGCCGCTCAGTGCCAGTGCAATACAGTGTGGGATGCTGAATTTGCTCTCCAGCGGGTTTTTTGGGTTGGCGATCCCAGCATTCACCATCCCCATCGGATGGACTTTGGCATGAATACGGGCGATGGCACGTCCTTTCAACTGCGGGTAGAGCTTAAGTGCGGTTTCGATTGATGCATGCGTTCCCCGACAGCTGGCATACAGCTTGTAGCCGTTACCCAGTAGCTCCCAGCTCTCGCCAAAATCGAGCGGCGGGATAACGGCACTACCGTCCTGCACGAATGTTTTCACCCAGCCATCGGTTTCATAAAAGTGATGGGCGGCAATGAAGCCCTCATCAGCCAGTTCTGCTGCTGTGATGCCGTCCATTGCCGCTTTACCAGCATGAAACGGTTTGCCGTGCGTACCGGATGATTTCTGTAATCCCCCCATCATGGTCGCAGCTGCACCCAACGCATTGGCAATCGCGTTGGGTTCAAGGCGTAGGATAGAAGCGGCAACGGCAGCAGCTCCCGCGCGCCCGACAATCGACGTCGGATGAAAGCCCCGGCGTTGCAGGCTGCGGCCCACGCCGGGCACCCAGCCGCCACCCAGTCTGGCCATGACTTCAAAGCCGGTGATGAAAGCGATAAGCGTCGTGCGCTCGTCCGCCCCGTAGTGCTGTGCCATTGCCAGTGCGGTAGACCAGCAGGGGCCGCTGGGGTGCCCCGCACCAGCCGGATGCGTATCATCATAATCAGCCGCATGAGAAAGCGTGCCGTTGATCAGGGCCGCCAGCGCTGGCGTGGTTTTCGCACCGAGAATGATTTGTGCATTCCCTTGAGCCTGCCAGCGTTGTGCCACGCGTTGAACCGCGCTGGCTGCGTTGTCTTCAACCGCGCCAATGGCGACGCCCAGATAGTCAATGAGCGCTCGCTTGGCTTCGTGCCATACGGCATCGGGTATCGTAATGGTGTGGGCGGTGTGAATGAACTGGCTGAGTGCGTCGCTGCGGGGAAACGTCGGGATGGCAGACATCGTAGGAGCTCCTTAAACGAAAACGCGATGGTATTGCCAGTACAGCCGAGCGGTTCTGGGATTCACGTTTTGTCTTGTTGAATGCATTTGTATACAGTGTGTGGCGAAAAGCATATGCAATCGCCCATTCAGTGACAAAGACGCTTTTTCGCTAAGCTAAGCACAAAATATGCGATGCGATATCTTGCTAAAGGCAGGGCGTCGGGCAAACTTGAATTTTTCTCAATGCATGACGATCCGTAGTGCAGCATGAATGTGCGAACCACCACGAAAGGCGAGGAGTTTTTCCCGTCTGCACGTGGCTTTATTCCGACCGTCACACGATATATCAAGGGACTATGAACTTAACACTTAACGATAAAGCGCTGGCGCTGTCGCCGTTCGAGATATTGATTAACGCGATAGAGAAAGGCGAGCTGTTGCCTGGCGAACGTTTACAGGAAACGCGGCTGGCGAAGCAGTTTGGACTAAGTCGCACGCCGATTCGTGAGGCGCTGCACCGTCTGGAGGCCTTGGGGTTGGTGGAACCGGGCCCACAGCGTGGACTGATGATCGCGCAGATCAGCTATGAGCGGCTGCGTCAGCTTTTCGCTGTGCGTGAAGGGTTAGAGCGGCTGGCGATGGAGCTTTCTGTAGCTTCTGCGTCGGCAGAAGAACTGGAACTGCTGCAGGATATGGTCGCCGTGGAGAAGACACTCACTGACAGCAGGCAACTGCACGATCATAATCGGCTTTTTCATCGTCAGATTTATCGGTCGACCCATAATCCGTATCTGAACGAGATGCTGGAGAACCTGCGTATTCATCTGTCGCTACTGCGCGGAACCACCTATGAATCGACGGAACGTACCGAAGAAGCGCGGCGTGAACATCAGGCCATTGTGGAAGCGCTGGTGCGGCGTGATAAGGATGCGGCACAAGATGCAGCCTGCCAGCATATTCGTAATGGCTATCGTGCCCGACTAAGCATGTTAAATCAGCAGCTTTGATCGAACTGTCGGAAAAACACGACACTTGGGGTGATCTGCTGTCGCAAAAAAGAGACATTTAATTCATTGATTAATAATGGTTAATATTTTTTATGATAAATCCGTCTCTGAATAGCGACATATTTTGTGAGCGGGGTCTCGTTTTTATCACCTGGTGTTCGTTTGCTTTTCTTCCCGTGAATAAATAAAAATAACATTGATTATTAGCGGGTTATCATTGAATTGAGAGGCGATGGTAATAAAATTATGTATGTTGGCATAATTTGTGCTTAAATATACGGGTAGATGCTCATTCCACCTTCTATGTTTGCTTCGGCTTCATAATCCTGGGAATGACGCAGAGCCAATTTGAGGTGCCTATCGTCCAACTCCAGATGAAGATGCAAATCTCCATCGGGCTTTCCGGACATAACGTTGAGTGAGGCACCATTCTGTTGTCTGACAGACCTGATATTTTCAACGCTTACCGTTTATCGGTAAGCGTTTTTTTTCGTCTGATGAAAATGTTCGGTAGCCGTCTTCTGTCGGGCTATACAACGCAGCCAATAAAAAGAAATAAGGCTCCAAAAGGAGCCTTATGAAAGGGATGCGTAGCGATCAGTCTGCAGGCTGCTGTAGCGTGAGCAGTAGCCCTTCGCGCCGCATTTGTGCGGCTTCATCCGGCAGACGCAACCGATCGAGAGCGTCGGCGCGCCAGGCATAATCATAAGCGTCCGGGCGGAGCTCCAGCGCAGTGCGGAAGGCGTCGCTGGCCTGCTGCCATTCGCCGTGTTTCATCAGCAATTGCCCTAACGTGCTGCTCAACAGCGGCGTTGCTCCCTGCTGCTTGATGTACTGGTGTAGCACTTTTTCCAGCTGTTCCGGGTTTCCGGCTTTGAGGCGTGGCATCAGCAGGATCAACCGCTCGTCATATTGACGTTTCAGGCCGTCGAGAATGATCTTTTGAGCGGTATCATGATCGTCACACTCGATCAAATGCTCAGCCATCGCGACCTGAAGCGGAATCTCATGGCGCACTTTACGGCTCTGATTATTCCACCACGACTTCAGCCCTTCGCTGCCGCCATCCGCCATCGCCTGATTCATCAGACCGATATAGGCCTGCTGCTGTAGATCCAGCAAACGTTCTTCAGGGTACAGATTGATCTTGCGCATCGCAGGCAGAATATCCAGCAGCGCGCTATAGGCGTGAGTACGCAGGAAAGCCTGCTCCGCTAAACGCAGCACCTCAGGGTGGCGGGGCGCGACCTCCAGCAGTTTGTCCACGCCGTGACGCGCGGCATGATCTTCATTACGCGCTAGCTGAATGCGCACGCGCGTAATATCCACCGGAAGCTGGTCGGTATCTGCAACCTCGGCGGCACGCTCCAGATATTGCTTGGTGCGGAATTCGTCGCCGCGCTGCTGAGCGGCTTCGGCTGCCAGCAAATAGTTCACCACGGGTTGCTCGGCATGGTCGGCATTGCGCGTCAGCAGCTTCTCTACCTGCAAATAATCTCCCTCGGCCAGCTTGAGCAGCGCGGCTTTGGTCTGCTTTCTGGCGCGGGTACGTTTGCGGCCGAGGAACCAGCCGCGCGTGCGGGATCCGGTACGAAAGAGCCGGCGGAGCACCCATTCCACCGCCAAAAAGGCGAGAAAGAACAGGACCAGCATGATGACCAGACCGGTCACGCTGGTTTGAATGTCGTAGTTATCCGTTTGGATCAGGACATAGCCCTGATGGCCTGCGATCATTGGGCCGACTACGACGCCTGCGATCAGGATCAGGAACAACAATAAGACTTTTAGCATGTTCATTCCCCCTGCTGCGTGGCTGGCGCCTGAGCCAGCAGGTTACGAACGCGCGTTTGCATCAGTTTTTCCAACAACGCCTGACTTTGTAGCTCCATTGGGACATCCAGTGAAACTGACTGTTGGCTTAAGGCATCGAGCTGATCCAAAAAGGCCTGCGTTGTGGGGTCGGTAGTATCGAAGTAGGCGCGAACCCAGGTTGCAGCCGTTTCCAGAGACTGTTTGTACACTTCATTCTGGTGACGAGGAATGGCCTGGGCGGCAACCAGCAGACGTGAACGGATATTCTCACGCAGGTACACATCCTGATTCGGTGCCAGCAGCGGTTCGGCAGCGCTGTCGCGGCGACGGATGGTGATAAAATCCGCCATGAAATTGTGCCAGCTCTTGCTTAGATTTTGTCGCCATTCGCTCAAGGAGGCGGAAAGCTCGGTGCTGTTGGCGTCCATCGGTGCTTCATCGGTGTTGTTATCGGCGAGCTGCAAGTTGTCCAACTGGTCGGTGAGCTGATTCACTTTCAGGATAATGCCGTCAAAATCCACCTGGCTCACGCCTGCCAGCGCACCGATGTCGCTGGTCAGCGCGCGACGGATTTCTATCAGGCTGGGATCGTTCATTTCCGCCAGACTCGCGTCCGCGCTTTTCAGCAACGCGCCTGCGGTGGTGACGTCTTTGTCGCTCCACAGCTTACGTCCTGCCAGTTTTACCAGAAAGTCTGCCTGGGCGATCAGCCAGGTATTGGTGTCATGGCTGGAAAGTGCCGCCAGCTTATCGCGCAGTTCATCTGACTGACGCGTTAGCGCCTCAAGACGCTGTGCGGCCGTGTCCTGCGCTTTGCTTTGCTGCTGCTGAGCGTCCTGCCACTGCTGTTGTTCCTGCTTGTGCTGCTGCTGCAAGGCATTTAACTGTGCTTCCAGACGTTGAAGCGTGGCAGTTTCTTTCTGCGCCTGCTGGTGCCCGTGGTAATACAGCCCCGCACCTATCGCCAGCGCAATGACAATCGCGATTGCCCCCAGCACGGCACCACTGCGTTTGGGCTGCGGAGTGGGATCCTGCTGCTGATGCGCGGGTTCAACCCGTTCAGCAACCTCGTCGGATGGAGCTGTGGGGGTATTGTGTTCCGTCATAATGGTACATCCCATGATCAGGTTTATTGTAGTGCGCGCACGAGCGCATCGTTATCGGCGTTATCGGCGACCCGGATATCGCGCCAGCCAAGCTGACGAGCCTGTTCTGCCAGCCGTTCGCTGACGACGATCAATTGGCAGCCGAGTAACCAGGAAGCCCGATAGTAATCAGGTACTAAAGTATAGATCCGTTGTAGCATTTCTCCGCTGGTGATCACCAGTTTGTCGATGCCTATTTGTTGCCAGTGGCGGCTTTGCTCTGGCCCATCATAATGAACGTCTCTGCGCTGATAACATTCGCAGTAGGTCACCTGCACGCCGCGTTCAGTTAGCGTTTCTCCCAGCAGTTCCCTGCCGCCGTTGCCGCGCAGTAATAATGCGCGCTTGCCGGAAATATTTTGCAGTTCAGGTAGTTGCAGGAGTGTTTCGCTGGTTTCGCGTTCGGGAGGGTAGATTACCGGATGGGCGCTGGTTTTATGCAGCGCCAGTGCCGTGGTGCGGCCAATCGCATAATAAGCGAGATGGGCGGGCCAACTGATGCCCGCTCGTGCCAGCATCGGATCGGCGTAGTGAATCGCGTGTTGTGAGAGCGCAAACACCAGATCGTCGGCGCGTAGTGCCTGTAACAAAGCAGGCAGGCGAGCGAGTTCTCGTCCGGGTGAAAATTCGATCAGTGGACTGTGCCAGGCGTTATAGCCAAGCTTTCTTAAACGGGTCACCAGTTGTTCGCCAGTTGGTGACGGACGGGTAACCAGAATCGTCATGATGAGCTCGACCCGTGATAAACGGCCTGAAGGATAGCGCTGGCCCCTTTTGCTAATAGCTCTTCAGCCAGCGCAATACCGATTTGTTCGGCGTCGGAGACGCTTCCTCTACGTTCACCGACGATCATTTGGCTACCGTCCGGGGCGCCAACCAGCGCACGGAGCCACAGCGTATCGCCTTCCAGCTCGGCGTAGCTGCCAATCGGTACCTGACAGCCACCTTCAAGACGCACATTCATGGCGCGTTCAGCCAGAACGCGGGCAGCGGTAGCGGAGTGATTGAGTGGGGCAAGGAGTTGGCGGATACGATCGTCATTTAAACGGCATTCGATGCCGATAGCGCCTTGTCCGACGGCGGGCAGAGAGTCTTCCGGGCTCAAGGCGCTGCGGATACGTTCTTCAAGGCCGAGGCGTTTCAGACCGGCGACGGCAAGAATAATGGCGTCATAGTCGCCGTTATCCAGTTTTGACAGGCGCGTTCCGACATTGCCGCGCAAATCACGAATCACCAGATCGGGGCGTCGGGCGCGCAGCTGACATTGGCGGCGCAGGCTGGAAGTGCCAACACAGCTGCCTTTCGGTAACTGTTCGAGGCTGTCGTAATGATTGGAAACAAAAGCGTCGCGCGGGTCGTCGCGTTCGCAAATCGTGGTCAGGCCAAGGCCATCCGGGAATTCGACGGGTACATCTTTCATGGAGTGGACGGCGATGTCGGCGCGCCCTTCAAGCAGTGCCAATTCCAGCTCTTTAACAAACAATCCCTTACCGCCGACCTTTGCCAGTGGTGTATCCAGAATGATGTCGCCGCGGGTCACCATCGGCACCAGTTCCACGTGTAAATCCGGGTAGAGGCGATTCAGACACTGCTGTACATATTGTGCTTGCCACAGGGCTAGCGGGCTTTGTCGGGTGGCAATTCTAATAATATTGGCTAACATGCTTGATACCGTTTTTATCATTTTCCGCCATCGTATCATTGATGGTGCGTTGGTGTCAGGTTGTGGGCATTAGCGGTGCGCCTTTTAAAACGGTCTGGAATTCGGGTGCCGCAAACATAGATAGGAGACCGTGCTGATGCAGTCGGGTAGGTAAATTCGTAATAAAGCAAGATAGATAAGTCTAACTTTCTTTACTTTCTTTACGCCCATTCAGCAAGGTGTTAAATTGATCACGTTTCCAGCAATAATTCGCTAAACATTCTTCTAATTTCATCATGCGGATTTGGAACACGGGGTTTTTCTAGGCACTGGGATAAATCAGGCGAAACGTCTTGTACTTCTACATCGAGACTTTGAAGCAAAGACTGGATGCGATCAACCAACTGCGTGTTGACCGTGCTCTGGGAGCAATGAAACCCGCTTTTCAGCAGGTTTACAGTCTTCTGCCCATTTTATTACATCATCATCACCCGTTGATGCCCGGCTACCTTGAAGGCAAGGTGCCTCACGGTATCTGCACTCACACGCCTGATGAAAAACAACAACAGTACCTTGATGGCATTGCGCTGCGCTGGGGTCAGTTTGACTGTTCTCATCCGCAGGGCGAACTGCCGATCACGGGCATCTATTCCATGGGAAGCACCTCGTCTATCGGGCAGAGTTGTAGCTCCGATCTCGATATCTGGGTGTGTCACCAATCCTGGCTGGACAGCGAAGAACGCCAGCTCCTACAGAAGAAATGTACGCTGCTGGAGCAGTGGGCCGCAGCGCAGGGCGCTGAGGTCAGCTTCTTCCTGATGGATGAAAGCCGTTTCCGCCACAATGAAAGTGGCAGCCTGAGCGGTGAAGACTGCGGCACGACGCAGCATATTCTGTTACTCGACGAATTCTACCGTACCGCTGTGCGTATGGCGGGTAAACGCATCCTGTGGAACATGGTGCCGGTCGAAGAAGAATCTCACTACGACGAATATGTGCTGTCGCTGTATTCACAGGGGGCGCTGGCACCTAACGAGTGGATGGATTTAGGCGGCCTAAGTACGCTGTCGGCGGAAGAGTATTTCGGTGCGAGTCTCTGGCAGCTGTATAAAAGCATCGATTCTCCTTATAAAGCCGTACTGAAAACGCTGCTGCTGGAAGCCTATTCCTGGGAATACCCCGATACCAGCCTGCTGTCGACCGAAATTAAAAAACGTCTGCATGATGGCGAGATCGTCTCCTTCGGTCTGGATCCTTACTGCATGATGTTGGATCGCGTGACGCATTATCTGACGGCGATCAACGATCCCACGCGCCTCGATCTGGCGCGTCGGTGTTTCTACTTAAAAGTCTGTGAAAAGCTCTCCAGAGAAAAAGCCTGCGTTGGCTGGCGTCGCCAGATTCTGAGTCAACTGGTGCAAGAATGGGGCTGGAGCGACGAACATCTGGCGATGCTGGATAACCGCGCTAACTGGAAAATCGAACAGGTACGCGAAGCGCATAATGAACTGCTGGACGCGATGATGCAGACCTATCGCAACCTGATCCGCTTCGCCCGCCGTAATAACCTGAGCGTCAGCGCCAGCCCGCAGGATATCGGTGTCTTGACCCGTAAACTGTATGCCGCGTTTGAAGCGTTGCCAGGCAAAGTTACCCTGCTGAACCCACAAATTTCGCCCGATTTGTCGGAACCGAACTTAACCTTTATCTATGTTCCGCCGGGTCGTGCGAACCGTTCTGGCTGGTACCTGTACAATCAGGCGCCGTCGATGGATGCCATCGTCAGCCATCAGCCGCTGGAATATAACCGCTATCTGAACAAGCTGGTGGCGTGGGCATATTTTAATGGTCTGCTGACACCAAGCACGCGTCTGTACATTAAAGGCAACGAGCTGTGTGATATCACGCGCCTGCAAGCGCTGGTGGATGATGTCGCCAGCCACTTCCCGCTGCGACTGCCTGCACCCACGCCGAAGGCGCTGTACAGCCCGTGTGAAATTCGTCATCTGGCGATTATCGTCAATCTGGAACACGATCCGACGGCGGCTTTCCGCAATCAGGTCGTACATTTCGATTTCCGTCATCTGGATGTCTTTAGCTTCGGCCAGCAGCAGCAGTGTCTGGTCGGCAGTATCGACCTGTTATATCGCAACTCGTGGAACGAAGTGCGTACCCTGCATTTCAGCGGCGAGCAGGCTGTGTTGGAAGCACTGAAAACCATTCTGGGCAAAATGCACCAGGATGCGGCGCTGCCGGAATCACTGGAAGTGTTCTGCTACAGCCAGCACCTGCGCGGGCTGATTCGTACCCGTGTGCAGCAATTGGTGTCCGAATGCATTGAGCTGCGCCTGACCAGTACGCGCCAGGAACCGGGTCGCTTCAAAGCAGTGAAAGTGGCGGGTCAAACCTGGGGCTTGTTCTTCGAGCGGCTGAGCGTGTCGGTGCAGAAGCTGGAAAATGCGGTCGAATTTTATGGCGCGATTTCCAACAACAAGCTGCAAGGCCAGCCGGTTCAGGTTGAAACTAACCATGTACATTTACCGCCGGTGGTCGATGGCGTCGCCAGCGAAGGGATCATCCAATTCTTCTTTGAAGATCTGACAGAAAATCAGGGCTTTAATATCTATATTCTGGATGAATCGAATCGCGTTGAGGTGTATCACCACTGTGAAGGCAGTAAAGAAGAGCTGGTGCGCGATGTCAGCCGCTTCTATTCGTCTTCGCACGATCGCTTTACCTATGGTTCCAGCTTTATCAATTTCAACTTGCCGCAGTTCTACCAAATTGTGCAGTTGGACGGCCGCACGCAGGTGATCCCGTTCCGCAGTAGCGCGCTTTCTCATCTGTGCATCACGCCCGTGGTGGATGATGAGATGATGACAATGAAGCAGCGACTACAGATTTTATAACCACTCTATACTCGGCTTTCAGCGTACTCAGAAAGGGATGTACTGATGGATTCGTTGCAACGCCGAAACCTGATACTGCTGGCGCTCGGACAAGGGCTGACCGGCAGTATTATTTCCCTGATGACGCTATGTTCTACGCTGGTTGGCGTATCTATGACGCCGGTTCCGCTGTTGACCACCTTGCCGATTACCGCGACGGTGTGCGGCGCGGCGCTGATGATCTACGCCGTTTCGTCGCTGATGACAAAATATGGCAGGCGCAATGCGTTCATCATCGGCACGCTGCTTGGGCTGTCGGGGGCGCTTCTGGCGGCGTTGGCGATTGTGCTACACAGCTTCTTCCTCTTTGTGTTCTCGACGTTTGTTCTGGGGATGTCCTGCGCCTTCAATCAATATTATCGTTTCGCCGCGGCTGAAATTTTTACCGACAATCAGCAGAAAAATCGTGCCATTTCATGGGTGATCAGCGGCGGTGTTCTGGGGGGCTTCCTCGGTCCGTTCGCGGCGAGTCAATCGTCTCTGCTCTGGGCACCGTACCCGTTTTTCGGCAGTTTTATCGCGGCGGCGTTCATCTGCGTCATCACATCACTGCTACTGCTTGGTCTTAAACTGCCTCCGATGTCCGTTGCCACGGCCAACGCTCAGCGTAGTGAACCGCTATCGTCCATCCTGAAAAGTCGGGCGTTTGTCTTGGGAACGGCGAGCTGTTCCGTCGGATTTGTGGTGATGACGTTATTAATGAATTCCGTGCCGCTGGCGATGCATCAGCACCACTTTTCCGTCAGCCATAGCGCGACGGTGTTGCAATGGCATTTTGTGTCCATGTATGCGCCCGCGCTGCTGTTAGTGCTGCTGACGCAACGGCTGACGCCGATTCAAGTTGTGGCGATTGGCATGGCGTGTAACGTGGTGGGCGTGGCGGTCGCGCTGAATGGTTTGACGTTCTGGCACTTCCTCTTTGCGCTGGCGCTGTTCGGCATCGGGTGGGCGTTTATGTTCAACGGCGGGACATTTATGCTGAATGCATTTACGCATTCCGTGCATAAATCCCGTTTGCAGGGCATTAATTCGCTGATGATTTACGTGCCTAACGCCTTGGCCTCGCTGTCTGCCGGGAGCCTGATGGCGCTGACCAGCGGCTGGCCGCTGGTGAATATGGTCGGTATCGGTATGATGTTGTTACTGCTACTGGCACTGGCATTACTGGGGCGGCGCTGAGGTACGGTGCAGTGCCATGGAAAAGATGGCTGTTACCCGAAGCGAACGGTTTCCCCGGCCTGCGCCGAACAGGCTGATGACAGCAGCGCGATAAAATCCTCACCGCTGCGATCGCATATCCAGCGTGCGTCCTGAAGGTTGAAGTGGTAACCACCTGCTTTGGTCGCCAGCCAGATTTGGTGCAGCGGCTCCTGCCGATTAATCACGATTTTGCTGCCGTTCTCAAAACTCAGCGTCATCACGCCGCCGTTGGTTTCGTAATCGATATCGGCATCACCCTCAAATCGATCCAGCGTTTCTTCCAACTGAAGCATGAGTTCGTCGGCTAATTGGTGGAACTCGCTATCGTTCATTTTCGATTCCTATTGATTTTCATGATCCACCTGCGATTATAGAGAGCATACGAGTATTAATGACAGGTCTTAACGTGATGAAGAACGTATTTCGCCAGTTTTTTCTGGTGTTAGCAGTAGTGAGTTTATTCGGTTGTGGCCTGAAAGGTCCGTTGTATATGCCTGCCGATGGCAAATCCGGTGCGTCAACGACTCAGCAAAACGAGAGCCAGCCGCCGCAAAAGAAAACGTCAATGCGTCCTTAATGCGTGACGACAAGAATACATAACAGGTCACGTAGATGTTTATCGCGCCCGGTTAAGCAAGCGGGGGAGTCAGGATAATGCAGTTCGCTAAGATGCACGGATTAGGCAACGATTTCATGGTTGTTGATGCCGTTACGCAAAACGTTTATTTTTCACCCGAATTGATTCGCCGTTTGGCGGATCGGCACTGTGGTGTGGGGTTTGACCAACTGCTGGTCGTTGAGCCGCCCTACGACCCTGAATTGGATTTTCATTACCGTATTTTTAACGCGGATGGCAGCGAAGTGGCACAGTGCGGTAACGGCGCGCGCTGCTTTGCCCGCTTTGTTCGCCTGAAAGGGTTGACCAACAAGCGTGATATTGCCGTCAGTACGCAGACGGGCCGGATGGTGTTGTCTGTGACGGATGATGAACTGGTGCGCGTTAATATGGGCGAACCGAATTTCGAGCCGCAACAGGTGCCTTTTCGCGCGGTCAAAGCAGAGAAAACCTACATCATGCGTGCCGACGAACACACGGTGCTTTGCGGCGTGGTGTCGATGGGTAACCCGCACTGTGTGATTCAGGTTGAGGATGTGGACACGGCGAAGGTGGAAACGCTGGGGCCGCTGTTGGAAAGCCACGAGCGTTTTCCCGAGCGTGCCAACATCGGTTTTATGCAAATTGTTGATAGCCACACGGTCCGTCTGCGGGTGTACGAACGCGGTGCGGGAGAAACACAGGCGTGTGGTAGCGGCGCGTGTGCCGCCGTGGCAGTAGGAATCCAGCAGGGGTTATTGTCCGCGAACGTTCGCGTATCTCTGCCGGGCGGGGATTTGGATATCCAGTGGGATGGGCCGGGACATCCGTTATTCATGACCGGGCCTGCAACGCATGTCTACGATGGATTTATTCATTTATGAAGAATGTCGAGGAACAGGCAGAGCGCGAGATCGCACTCAGTGACGAGATGGTTTTGCAGTTCCTGCAACAGAATCCCGATTTTTTTATCCGCAATGCGCGTCCCGTTGAGCAGATGCGCATTCCTCACCCCGTCAGGGGAACCGTGTCGCTGGTGGAATGGCAACTGGCGCGTCAGCGTAACCACATTACTCAGCTTGAGGAAGAAATCACGCTGTTGATGGAGCAGGCAGGCGCGAACGAAGCGTTGTTCAATCGCCTGCTTGGGTTACAAACTGAATTGGCGTCGGCGGATAGCCTGACTGACATGCTGGATCGGCTACAGCGCTGGGCGCGTCAGCTTGGTCTAGCGGGGGCGACGGTTCGTCTGTTCAACGATAAATGGCGCATTGGCGCGCCGTCTGGTTTTACCCATCTTGGGCTAAACCGCACCACGTTTGAGCCGCTGCGCATTCAGCGTTTCGGACAAAGCAATCACTATCTTGGCAGTCTGAACGGGCCGGAGCTGCTCCTGCTGCTGCCGCAGGCCAGGCAGATTGGGTCAGTTGCGCTGTCGCTGATGGGCAATAATCACGATTTGGGCGTGCTGATTTTCAGCAGCCGTGACAGCCACCATTATCAGGATGGCATGGGAACCGTACTGCTTCAGCAAATGGCCATGATGCTGCCAGCGATGTTGGCGCGCTGGGTTGAGCGGGTATGAGCCGACAGCCCACGTCACCGGAGGCACCTTCCTCTTCCCCTCTACAAGCCGATGTTGAGGCTTTCCTGCGTTACTTGAAAGTAGAACGTCAGCTTAGTCCGCTCACGCAGACCAGCTATTTACGTCAATTGTCAGCGATTATCACGATCCTCTCCGCGGCGGGTGTGGCTGACTGGCGTAAGCTCGATGCCGCTGGCGTGCGTTCCGTGGTGTCCCGCAGTAAGCGCGATGGCCTGCATTCGGGGAGTCTGGCGCTGCGCCTATCGGCATTGCGCAGCTTTCTCGACTGGATGGTGTCACGTGGCGTACTGGCGGCGAACCCGGCGAAAGGGATATCCACGCCGCGATCCGGACGTCCATTACCCAAGAATATGGATGTGGACGAAATGGGCAGGCTGTTGGAGATCGATCTGGACGATCCCCTTGCCGTGCGCGACCGCACGATGCTGGAAGTGATGTACGGGGCGGGGCTGCGTCTGGCGGAGCTGGTCGGTATGGACTATCAGCATATCGATCTGGCAAGCGGTGAAATCTGGGTCATGGGAAAAGGCAGTAAAGAGCGTAAATTGCCGATAGGAAAAACGGCGGTAACCTGGCTGGAACGCTGGTTGGCGCTGCGCGAACTGTTTGGTCCACAGGATGACGCCGTGTTTATCTCCAATCAGGGACGACGCATTTCGATGCGTAACGTGCAGAAGCGTTTTGCCGAATGGGGGATTAAGCAAGGCGTGAATAGCCATGTTCATCCGCATAAGCTGCGCCATTCCTTTGCGACGCACATGCTGGAATCCAGCGGTGATTTACGGGCGGTACAAGAGCTGCTCGGCCATGCCAACCTGTCCACGACGCAGATTTACACCCATCTTGATTTTCAACATTTAGCCTCCGTGTACGATGCTGCGCATCCACGCGCCAAACGAGGGAAACCCTGATGCATTTTTACCGATCTCTTGGCCCGATCCGTGCGATCACGTTCGATCTGGATGACACGCTGTACGACAACGCGGACGTCATTCGGCGCACAGGGCAAGAGTCAATCCGCTTTCTGCAACAGTACCATCCTGCACTTCGTGACTTTCAGGCGGATGATTTTCAGAACTTACGCCAGACCTTGCTTGAGCGCGAGCCGGACATCTATCACGACGTGACCGAATGGCGTCGCCGTGCGGCTGAACTGGCCATGTTAGAACGTGGACTGAGTGCGGCAGAAGCTAAGGATGGCGCAAAAGCGGCAATGGAAAATTTTGCCCACTGGCGCAGCCAGATTACGATTACCGAAGAGACGCACCAGACGTTAGCGGCGTTAGCCGAGAAAGTGCCGCTGGCCGCCATCACCAACGGTAACGCTGAGCCACACCGTTTTGGCCTCGATCGCTATTTTTCGTTTATCCTGCGCGCTGGCCCGCACGGTCGCGCCAAACCGTTTGATGACATGTACCATCTGGCCGCGGAAAAGCTCAACCTGCCTTTGCATGCGATCCTGCATGTGGGAGACGATCTCACGACCGATGTGGCGGGGTCGATCCGCTGCGGTATGCAAGCCTGCTGGATTAACCTGCGTGAAGGCAGCCTGACGCAGATTGGGGATGCCCGACTGCTGCCGCATATTGAAATTTCGCGGTTGGCATCGCTGTCGGCATTGCTATAATCACAGCATTAATCTGTATAAATCACCAGTGGAAACGCCCTTGTCGATGCGGCGTTTCCCTCACCGGATAACCCGTACCTATGGACGTTTCTGATCTGCTCGATGGCCTCAACGACAAACAGCGTGACGCGGTAGCCGCGCCGCGCAGCAATTTATTGGTGCTGGCAGGGGCAGGCAGCGGCAAAACGCGGGTACTGGTACATCGCATCGCCTGGCTTTTGTCCGTCGAAAACTGTTCGCCGTACTCCATCATGGCGGTGACGTTTACCAACAAAGCGGCGGCGGAGATGCGTCATCGTATCGATCACTTGATCGGCACCAGCCAGGGCGGCATGTGGATCGGCACCTTCCATGGGCTGGCACACCGCCTGCTGCGTGCGCACCATATGGATGCCAATCTGCCGCAGGATTTCCAGATTCTGGACAGCGAAGATCAGCTGCGTCTGCTGAAACGCCTGATTCGGGCACTCAATCTGGATGAGAAACAGTGGCCGCCGCGTCAGGCTATGTGGTTCATCAATGGGAAGAAGGATGAAGGTCTGCGTCCGCAGCATATTGAAAGCTACGGCAACCCTATCGAGCAAACGTGGCAGCGCGTGTATCAGGCCTATCAGGAAGCGTGCGATCGCGCCGGGCTGGTGGATTTCGCGGAACTGCTGCTGCGCGCCCATGAACTGTGGCTGAACAAGCCGCACGTGCTGAACCACTATCGTGAACGTTTTACCAATATTCTGGTGGACGAATTTCAGGATACCAACCGTATTCAGTACGCCTGGATCCGTATGCTGGCGGGCGACAGCGCCAAAGTGATGATCGTCGGCGATGACGATCAGTCGATTTACGGCTGGCGCGGGGCGCAGGTCGAAAATATTCAACTGTTCCTGAAAGATTTTGCCGGCGCAGAAACGATTCGTCTGGAGCAGAACTATCGTTCGACCAGCAATATTCTAAAAGCGGCGAATGCGCTGATTGCCCACAATGGCGGGCGACTCGGCAAGAACCTGTGGACCGATGGCGTAGAAGGCGAGCCCATCTCGCTGTATTGCGCGTTTAACGAGTTGGATGAGGCGCGTTATGTCGTCAACCGGATTAAAACCTGGCAGGAAAATGGCGGAGCGCTGAAGGATAGCGCCATTCTGTATCGGAGCAACGCCCAGTCGCGCGTGCTGGAAGAAGCGCTGTTGCAGCAAAGTATGCCGTACCGTATTTACGGCGGCATGCGCTTCTTTGAGCGTCAGGAAATTAAAGATGCGCTGTCTTATCTGCGCCTGATCGCCAACCGTAACGACGATGCGGCGTTTGAGCGCGTGGTGAATACGCCGACGCGCGGTATTGGCGATCGCACGCTGGATGTCGTGCGTCAGACGTCGCGCGATCGTCAACTGACGCTGTGGCAAGCGACGCGGGCGCTGTTGCAGGAGAAAGTGCTGGCAGGACGTGCAGCGGCATCGCTACAGCGTTTTATCGAATTGATCGATGCGTTGGCCTATGAAACGTCGGAACTGCCGCTGCATGTACAAACTGACCGGGTTATTAAAGATTCCGGCCTGTGGAGCATGTACGAACAGGAAAAAGGTGAGAAAGGGCAGGCGCGGGTAGAAAACCTGGAAGAACTGGTGACGGCGACGCGCCAGTTCAGCTATCAGGAAGAAGATCAGGACCTGATGCCGCTTCAGGCTTTCCTGTCGCATGCCGCGCTGGAAGCGGGGGAAGGTCAGGCGGATGCCAATCAGGACGCGGTACAGCTCATGACGCTGCACTCGGCGAAAGGGCTGGAGTTCCCGCAGGTGTTTATCGTCGGTATGGAAGAAGGCATGTTCCCCAGCCAGATGTCGCTGGATGAAGGCGGGCGTCTGGAAGAAGAGCGCCGTCTGGCTTATGTCGGCGTGACGCGCGCGATGGAAAAGCTGACGATAACCTATGCGGAATCCCGCCGTTTATACGGCAAAGAGGCCTATCATCGGCCTTCCCGGTTTGTCGGCGAGCTGCCTGAAGAGTGTGTTGAAGAAGTGCGGTTACGCGCGAGCGTCTCCCGCCCGGTCAATCACCAGCGTCTCGGCACGCCGGTCACGCAAAACGACAGCGGCTACAAATTGGGGCAGCGGGTTCGCCATGCGAAATTTGGTGAAGGCACGATCGTGAATCTGGAAGGCAGCGGCGATCACGCCCGTCTTCAGGTCGCGTTTCAAGGGCAAGGGATTAAATGGCTGGTTGCCGCCTATGCCCGGCTGGAAACGGTGTGATTGTCACGATGCGGCTTGAAGTATGACGGGGTTATATAACTTATAAAAACCCTGTCTTAGTCTTTATCGTCATTTTCGACAATGCTAGGTGGTCTGCCGCGTATCCATGGATGTGTGGTATCACAATAAAAAAGGAGCATGCCCATGACGCTAGATCAGATTATTGCCGAATTACAGAAGAAGAAATGGGTCGATCTCACGCATACGGTGACGGAGTCGATTCCTATTTTCAGCGCGTTTGAAGGCGTGTTGCAGCGCAAGACCTTATTCAACGTCGAAGATCACGGATTTTATGCACAGTCTGTGACGTTTGCGACGCAGACGGGGACGCATATTGATGCGCCGGGGCATTTTGTCGCGGGTAAACGCTATCTGGATCGTATTGATAATAAAGAGCTGTTGCTGTCGTTAGTGGTGCTCCACAAGCAAGACGCTGTCGCACGTGATGCTGACTACCGTTTGTCGGTTGACGATATCCTGGCGTTTGAGCGTGAGCACGGGGAAATTCCGTCAGGTAGCTTTGTCGCGTTTGCCAGCGGCTGGAGTACACGCTGGCCCGATATTGATGCCTTCGCCAATAGAGACGAACAGGGCAACAGCCATACGCCGGGGTGGTCGCTTGAGGCGCTGACGTTCCTGTTTGAAGAACGTCGTATTAGCGCGGTTGGGCATGAAACGCTGGATACGGATTCCGCCGCTGATTTCCGTCGCAACAACGGGCTTATTGGCGAGTTCTTCGTGCTGAACCAGAATGCCTGGCAGGTTGAGGTACTGAATAACCTACATCAGCTGCCGCCTACCGGTGCTTATATCCACGTCAGCTACCCTAATTTCGCCGGTGCGCCCGGCTTCCCTGTCCGTGCCATTGCCTATCTACCGGACAACGTCTAATCGATACACGCGGTTCCTTTTTGCTTTGGGGACTGCGTTTCTTGCCGATTTCTGCGCTGTATTTATTGGATAAACCTTATTCGTTTGACCAATATTTTACAGCGTGTTTCAGCCGAGGTTTTAAAGTTGAAGTCTTTTTCATCTCGGCGTAACATGCGCGCATCATTATTCTCGGAGGACTAACGCCTTGGACACACCCAGTCGATACTGGCTCACTAACCTGTTCATTAGGTACAACTTCTAAGGCTATCTTCCTCTGCTGATAGCCTTCGTGGTTGTCAGCGACGCTGTTTTTGTCGCTACGAGTCAGATCCGTCGAACGGACTGAAACCTGCTGGTGACACCTCACCTTTGTTTCTGTGCTTCAATCGCGTTGTCCATCTCTGCTACTGAAAGGGGAGCTATGGCCCATGCTGAGCGCATTTAAACTGGATAATTGCCGTTTATCTCGTCTGGAACTGGATGACTCCGATGATCTCACCACGTCAGTTTGGGTCGATTTGATCGAACCGGAAGACGATGAGCGTGAAAAAGTACAAAACGAACTGGGACAAAGCCTGGCAACCCGTCCGGAACTGGAAGATATTGAAGCGTCGGCACGTTTTTTTGAAGATGAAGATGGCCTGCATATTCACTCCTTTTTCTTTTTCGAAGATGCTGAGGATCACGCCGGTAACTCCACGGTGGCGTTTACCATCCGCGATGGTCGCCTGTACACCCTGCGTGAGCGTGAACTGCCCGCGTTCCGCCTGTACCGCATGCGCGCCCGCAACCAAACGCTGGTGGACGGCAATGCTTATGAACTGCTGCTCGATCTCTTTGAGACGAAAATTGAGCAACTGGCGGACGAAATCGAGAACATCTACAGCGATCTGGAATCGCTGAGCCGCATCATTATGGAAGGGCGGCAGGGCGAAGAGTACGACGATGCGTTGTCCACGCTGGCGGAACTGGAAGACGTGGGCTGGAAAGTGCGCCTGTGTCTGATGGATACCCAACGTGCGTTGAATTTTCTGGTGCGTAAAGCCCGCTTGCCATCCGGCCAGTTGGAGCAGGCGCGCGAAATTTTACGCGATATCGAATCTCTGCTGCCGCACAACGAATCCCTGTTCCAGAAAGTTAACTTCCTGATGCAGGCGGCGATGGGCTTTATCAACATCGAGCAGAGCCGGATTATCAAGATCTTCTCGGTGGTCTCCGTGGTGTTCCTGCCACCGACGCTGGTGGCGTCCAGCTATGGGATGAACTTTGAGTTTATGCCAGAGCTGAAGTGGTCGTTTGGTTATCCGGGCGCGATTGTGCTAATGATTCTCGCCGGACTGGCTCCGTACCTCTATTTCAAACGTAAAAACTGGCTGTAAATCTTCCCGTATGCGCCTGATGGGGTTGACCCCTCAGGCGCGTCAACACGCCTTTCTCATTTAACGTTTTCCGCCCCACCATTCCTGTTTATTATCCCGCGCCTGTTCATTCTCCGGCCATCTTGTTTAGAATGGCGGACAGTCTTTCTATTCTTACTTTCCACTCTTACTTTCTATTACTAAAAACAGGTCGTGTGCATGAAAGGGATGTCTCCTTGGATGCAATGGGGAATATTGCTGTCGGTTTCGTTATCACTGGGGTTTGGACTACAGATTTACCACGTTCCCGCCGCGCTGTTGCTGGGGCCGATGATGGTCGGCGTCGTCATGGGGTTAAACGGCGCGACGATTCGCATCCCGCCCGTCTGCTTTGCGGGCAGCAATGCCGTTCTGGGCTGTCTGGTTGCACAAAGCCTGTCATTCTCTATCCTGAAACCGCTGATGAGCGAATGGCCGCTGGTGCTGTTCATTCTGCTGGCGACGCTGGTGGCCAGCGGGCTGTCCGGCTGGCTGCTGGTCAAATTTAGCGAACTGCCCGGAACAACCGGAACCTGGGGGGCATCGCCGGGCGGTGCGTCGGCGATGGTCGCTATGGCAGGGGAATTTGGCGCAGACGTGCGGCTCGTTGCCTTCATGCAATATTTACGCGTGCTGATGGTTACCGCCTCGGCAGCGTTTGTGGCGCGCCTGAGTTTGGGTGACGAGGCGGCAGAAAACAGTGCGATGCTGGTCTGGTTTCCTGAACTGGACTGGCGCTTTCTGGCAACGCTCGGCGTGGCGTTTGGCAGCGCGTGGCTGGGAAGACGCCTGCGTATTCCATCCGGGGCGCTGCTGGGGCCGATGATCATCGGTTCAATGCTGCATGCCAGCGGCACCTTGCACTTGCAAACGCCAGAGTGGCTGCTGGCGCTGGCCTATGCCTTTATCGGCTGGAGCGTCGGGCTCTGCTTTACTCGCCCTATCTTTTTGCTGGCGATACGCACACTGCCGCACATGATGGCGTCGATAGTCGGATTGATGCTGCTGTGTGGCGGAATGGCGTGGATGGTGACGAAAATGATGCCGGTGGATATGCTGACCGCCTTTCTGGCGACCAGCCCCGGCGGGCTGGATTCGATTGCGATTATTGCCGCAGGCAGTCGGGTCGATATGGCGTTTGTCATTGCCATGCAGACGCTGCGGCTGTTTTCGACGCTGCTATTCAGCCCGATCTTATCGCGCTTTATTTCCCGTCGTGTTGAGGCTGGGAAGGTGTAGCTGGCGTACGCCGTAGCTTACGCTGCGTATAAAGCGCATCCAAAATGAACAGCACCAGCGCGCCCCAGATGAAGGCAAAAGTGACGAGCTTGTCGCTGCTGAACGTTTCACCGTAGAACACTACTGCCAGCAGGAACATGATCGTAGGGCCGAGATACTGGAAAAAGCCGAGCGTTGACAGGCGAAGGCGCATGGCCGCCGCGGTGAAAAACAGCAGCGGCACCGTAGTGACGATACCCGCCGAGAGCAGCAGCAGGTTCAGCGACCAGGGATTGGCTGTCAGATGGCTGCTTGGCGTGTCGGCAATAAAAAACAGATAAATGACCGCGACCGGCAGCAGCCACAGCGTTTCGATCAGCATACCGGTTTGCCCGTCGATACCAATCTTCTTACGCAGCAGGCCGTATAACGCGAAGCTGAATGCCAGCCCCAGCGCGATAACCGGCAGCGAGCCGAACGTCCATAACTGAACCAGTACGCCCGTCACCGCGAGCAGCACGGCCAGCCATTGCAGACGGCGAAAGCGCTCTCCAAGGAAGATCATGCCCAACATAACGTTGACCAGCGGGTTGATAAAATACCCCAGACTGGCTTCCAGCATGTGATGGTTGTTGACCGCCCAGATGTACAACAGCCAGTTTCCGCCGATAAGCACCGCCGTTAATGCCAGCAGAAACAGATGCTTGACGTTGCGGCAGGCATAGCTCACCTGACGCCATTTCCGGCCGATGGTCAGCAGGATCAGCATAAAGAAGAATGACCAGATAATACGGTGCGTCAGTATTTCATTGGGTGGAACGTGCTCAAGCAGCTTGAAATAAACGGGAGCAATTCCCCAAATAAAATACGCACCGAGGGCGAAAAATATCCCCTCACGGGTTTGTTGCGCGTTCATGGGTGACTCGATAAGGACGGCGGGAAAACGTTAAGTCTACCCAAAACTGTGAGCGCTTTCACGTAAAGTGTTAATGACAACATTACCCGGCAACCATGTCTGCCCACGAGAAAGGCTACCCGACAATATAGGTTGCGGTGGCGCTGGCCAGATGCGAGCCCTGTTCGTTATGCAATTCGGCGCGTGCGACGGCGATTTTATTGCCGCCGCGCAGCAGCGTGCTGGTAATGGTGAAGTGTTCTCCATAGCCCGGACGCAGATAATCGACCCGCATATCAATGGTTCCCATGCGGGCGAGCCGGTGATGAAACTCCTGATCGCTAATCGTCTCATGACGCAGCAGCGTGTTGCCGACGCACACCAATCCGGCAGCGACGTCCAGTCCGGCGGCAATCACGCCGCCGTGCAGAATTTTTTGTGCCGCATTGCCGATGAGCTTCTCTTGCCGGGCGAATGTCAGGACGGCTTTGTCGGCTTCAAACTGCTGTAATTCAAGACCTAATTCGATGTTAAACGGCATTTTGTAAATGAAAATCTCGCCAACAAGCTGGCGCACGGTATCTCTGGTTAATGTGGCTCCCTGAAATGGGGGGATGCCCTGAAATGATGGTACGTCAGCCATAGTCGTTTCCCGTCCAAGCAATAAGAGATACGCATTAAGTGTGGTTAATTTGATGCAATAAGGTTATGCAAGTGTTTATTTTATGCATTGATTTTGTTTCTTTCCAGAAAAGGCCGATAAACGAGGGAGTGCTAATTCAAACGTTGTTGAACTGTGTAGAATGGCGGGCTTGAGTGGGGAATGGCCGATTAGATAAACGAGTTTATTTAGATAAAAGACTTTATTTATAAAAGAATGCTGGAGAAAAACATGTCGGAGAAAATAAATGCATAAAATAGGATTCGTATTGGCAGCATTACTGATGGCGCAGGCTCATGCTGAAGTCACAACGAACGCGCCAGCGCCAAATCAACCGGCGGTACGCGGCAGCATTATCGCCAGTCTGTTACAAGAGCACGATACCCCGTTTGTCCTCTATCCTTATGAAAGTAACTACTTACTCTACACCTATACCAGCAACATCAATAAAACCGCGATCCAGAGCTATAACTGGGGCGATGAAGCACGTAAAGATGAAGTGCATTACCAGTTGAGCCTGGGGTTCCCGATCTGGCGTGGCATTCTGGGCGATAACTCGCTGCTGGGCGCTTCCTATACGCAGCGCTCATGGTGGCAGTTGTCGAATAAGAGTGAGTCTTCTCCGTTCCGTGAAACGGACTATGAGCCACAGGTCTTTTTGGGCTGGGCAACGAACTACGACTTTGCGGGCTGGACACTGCGGGATATCGAAGTGGGCTTTAACCACCAGTCTAACGGCCGTTCCGAACCGACGTCACGCAGTTGGAACCGCGCTTATACCCGCCTGATGGCGCAGAACGGCAACTGGCAGATCGATGTGAAACCGTGGATACGTTTCTCCGATAGCCAGGACGATAACCCGGACATCACCAAATACATGGGCCATTATCGCTTACGCGTCGGCTATGTGTGGGGCGACAGCGTCTTTAGCGCGGAAGGGCGTTATAACTGGAACAGCGGCTACGGCGGTGGTGAACTGGGCTGGAGCTATCCGCTGACGCGTCATGTTCGCTTTTATACTAAGGTCTTTAGCGGCTACGGCGAATCTCTGATTGACTACAACCACCGCCAGACCCGCTTCGGCGTTGGGGTGACGCTGAACGACATGTTCTAATGATCGTGTGTTTTAGCGATTGCCGTTTTTAGCCATCGTCGTTTTACCAAACTTAACCATTGCAGTTTTACCAAACGGCGCTGAAAATAGCGCCTGTTTGATTTCATTGAATTGGGGAAGGCGTGTCTACGGCGGAAGTATTGAATAAGGAAGCGCTGGCGGTTCAGGTTCTGCGGGACACGTTCGGCTACCAGCAATTCCGACCGGGTCAGCAGGAAATTATCAGCGCGACGCTCAGTGGGCAGGACTGTCTGGTTATCATGCCAACAGGCGGCGGCAAGTCGCTGTGCTATCAAATCCCCGCGCTGGTGATGGACGGGCTGACGCTGGTGGTGTCTCCGCTGATTTCGCTGATGAAAGATCAGGTCGATCAGCTTCAGGCCTACGGTGTGTCGGCTGCCTGCCTGAATTCGACGCAGACGCGTGAACAGCAGCTTGAAGTGATGGCGGGTTGCCGTACCGGTCAAATCAAGCTGCTGTATATTGCGCCGGAACGTCTGACGACAGATAGCTTCCTCGATCATCTCGCCCACTGGCAGATCGCCCTGATCGCGGTGGATGAAGCGCACTGCATTTCCCAATGGGGACACGATTTCCGCCCTGAATACCGCGCTCTGGGGCAGATTAAACAGCGTTTTCCCCATCTTCCTTTCATCGCTTTGACGGCCACCGCTGACGAGACCACGCGCAACGATATCGTTCGCCTGCTGGATCTGCGGTCGCCGCTCATTCAGATCAACAGTTTTGACCGCCCGAACATTCGCTACACGCTGGTAGAGAAGTTTAAACCGCTCGATCAGCTCTGGATGTTCGTGCAGGGGCAGCGTGGGAAAAGCGGTATCATCTACTGCAATAGCCGCTCCCGCGTGGAGGATATTTGCGCGCGTTTGCAGGCCCGTGGGCTGAGCGCAGGAGCGTATCACGCTGGTCTGGATAATGAACGGCGTGCGCAGGTGCAGGAAGCGTTCCTGCGTGACGATCTTCAGGTGGTGGTGGCGACCGTCGCATTTGGTATGGGCATCAACAAACCTAACGTGCGATTTGTGGTGCATTTTGATATTCCGCGCAATATCGAATCCTACTATCAGGAAACGGGGCGTGCCGGACGTGACGGCCTCGCGGCTGAAGCCGCGTTGTTCTACGATCCGGCGGATATGGCGTGGCTGCGCCGCTGTCTGGAAGAAAAACCCGCTGGGCCGCAGTTGGATATCGAGCGCCATAAGCTCAATGCGATGGGCGCGTTTGCCGAAGCACAGACCTGTCGGCGTTTGGTGCTGCTGAACTATTTCGGTGAAGGACGCCAACAACCCTGCGGTAACTGCGATGTTTGTCTCGATCCGCCGAAGCGCTATGACGGGCTGGTTGAAGCGCAAAAGGCGCTGTCCTGCGTGTATCGGGTCGGGCAGCGCTTTGGTTTAGGGTATATCGTCGAGGTGCTGCGCGGCGCAAATAACCAGCGTATCCGAGATTTTGGTCATGACAAGCTGCCGGTTTACGGCATCGGTAAGGACAAATCGCAGGAGCATTGGGTCAGCGTACTGCGCCAACTGATTCATCTGGGTTTGCTGAACCAGAACATCACGATGCATTCCGCTGTACAGCTTACCGAATCGGCGCGTCCGGTATTGCGCGGAGAAGTGCCGCTACAGCTGGCCGTGCCGCGTGTGATTAACCTGAAACCCCGCGCGAATCAAAAATCTTACGGCGGAAATTACGACCGTAAGCTGTTCGCCAAATTGCGCAAACTGCGTAAATCCATCGCGGATGAAGACAATATTCCGCCTTACGTGGTGTTCAGCGATGCGACGCTGCTGGAGATGGCGGAACTGATGCCGATCACCGCGGGTGAACTGCTGAATATCAACGGGGTAGGACACCGTAAACTCGAACGTTTCGGTGCGCCTTTCATGAACATGATTCGCGATCATGTCGATAATGATGACGAGTAACGCTCGTCTTGTCTGACTGCATTTAAAAACAGGAAAACCAACATGCTGATGCTATTTCTGACGGTGGCGCTGGTGCATTTCATTGCGCTGATGAGCCCGGGGCCGGATTTCTTTTTCGTTTCACAAACCGCGGCCAGCCGTTCCCGACGTGAAGCGATGATGGGCGTGCTGGGTATTTCTCTGGGCGTGGTGGTCTGGGCGGCGATCGCGCTGCTGGGGCTGCATCTGCTGTTGCAAAAAATGGCCTGGCTACATACGGCTATTACCGTCGGCGGCGGGCTGTACCTGTGCTGGATGGGCTGGCAGATGCTGCGCTCCGCACGGCGTAAAGCGCAACTGGAAACCACGCAGGAAACGGCGGTGGTCTTGCCTCAGCGTGGCAAAACCTTTATGCGCGGGTTATTGACGAATCTGGCTAACCCGAAGGCGCTGATCTATTTCGGCAGCGTGTTCTCGCTGTTTGTTGGCGACAGCGTCGGCAGCGGTGCTCGCTGGGGATTGTTTGCGCTGATCTCGATTGAAACGCTGATCTGGTTCAGTCTGGTCGCGATGGTTTTCGCCCTACCGGCCATGCGTCGCGGCTATCAGCGTTTGGCGAAATGGGTGGATGGCGTAGCAGGTGTGCTGTTTACCGGATTTGGTCTACACCTGATTTTCTCTCGCTAATTTTTCCCTGCGAGGATGTCTCCCAGCGCACGTTCTGTGGAGAAAAAGCCGTAGGAAAACCCTTTCTCCGAGAAAAAAGCGCGCCGCCATTCACGACTGCGCGCTCTTTCATCAGGCCTTTCTCGCCGTGGCGAGTAACGCGCCAACCAGCACAAACAGTGAACCGAATATCCGGTTGAGCATCTTCATCTGCCGTGGGCCTTTTAGCCAGCCGGCGATGCGCGTGGCTAGCGTGGCATAGCCAATCATCACGATAATATCGACTACCACGGTGGTGACGCCCAACACCAGATACTGTGCGGCCTGCGGCTGGTGGGGGATAATGAACTGCGGGAACAGCGCCGCCAGAAACACGATGCTTTTCGGGTTGGTCAGATTCACCAGCACCGCGCGTTTAAAGAGTCTACGGCGCGGCATCGCGCTGGCGATCGCCTGAAGATCCAGTGCCCCCGCGGCACGCCATTGCTGAATCCCCAGCCAAATCAGATAAGCAGCGCCCAGCCATTTCAGCATATCGAAAGCCAGTACGGACTGGTTAAGCAGCGCGCCTAGCCCGATGCCGACCAGTACGATATGAATCGCCAGCCCGACCTGTAAACCACAGATCGAGGCCGCCGCGCCGCGGTAGCCGTGGCTAATGCCGGTGCTCATGGTGTTGATGGCACCAGAGCCGGGTGACAGGCTGAGAATAAGCGTTGTGAGTAAATAGGTTAACCACCAATCCAATGTCATAAAGCATGCCCCTGAATCACGTTCTGTATTACGAGAGTCTGTCTGTTTTTTATGTCACAATACGCTTGTGCTCCACTGCTTGTCATGTTCTTCCGCTAGCTTTAGTTTTCCCGCGTCACCGGAGAGGTGTGATGATTCAACGCCACAATACGTTGTTTACGTCGGAACGGTTAACGCCTGAAGGGTTAACCTTGAACCTGTTAACGCGAGAAGCGCAGTTTGCCGCTTTTGCTACCGGAGAATTACTGGATTTCTGGCGTCAGCGCGAAGAGGGCGAATTCTCTGGCGTTGATGACGTACCTATCCGGTTCGTTCGTTTTACCGCGCCACAGCACGACAAGATTGTCGTTGTCTTTTCAGGCCGTATCGAAAGCTATGTCAAATATAGCGAAGTGGCTTATGACCTCTTTCATAGCGGCTATGATGTACTCATCATGGATCACCGTGGGCAAGGTCGGTCTGGACGGGTGCTGCAAGACGGCCACCGTGGACACGTCGTGCGCTTCAGTGATTATGTTGATGATGCCGAAACGCTGTGTCAGCAGCACATTGGCCCTAAGCAATATACCCATCGGTTTGCGTTAGCGCATTCAATGGGGGGCGCGATTCTGGCACAGTTGCTGATTCGTCAGCCCGCGATGTTTGATGCCGTGGCGCTGTGCGCGCCGATGTTTGGTATCCGCTTGCCGCTTCCTCATTGCGTCGCCGGGTGGATTGTCGATTGGGCAGAGCGTCGCCCGGCGATACGCGATTATTACGCCATCGGCACCGGACAGTGGCGTCCGTTGCCTTATCGGATGAATGTGCTGACGCACAGCCGTGAACGCTACCAGCGCAGCATTCGATTTTATGCGGATTCACCAGATTTGCGCGTAGGCGGCCCCACTTATCACTGGGTACGTGAAGCGATACTGGCGGGGAAACAGTTGCAGGCACAGGCCAGCACGGTCACTACGCCGCTTCTGCTGTTACAGGCGGGGGAGGAACGCGTGGTGGATAACCGCAGCCAGAATGCGTTTTGCCAGGCGCTGGCGCAGAGCGGTAACGCCAATGCGAGCGGCGTTTTACAGGTTATCCCCGGGGCGCGGCATGAAATTCTCTTTGAAACGGATAACCTCCGCGCTCAGGCATTTGCGCTGATTCTGGCGCATTTTGCGCGTTATCATTGATTTTAGGCTGTTGGTAAACCGCTTAATGGACGCGGAGTAACCTCGTTAATTTTTTGCGGCGCGTGCCGCTATAACACACCAGAAGTGAGATCTCATCGTTATGTACCATGTCGTTGCTTCCGATTTAGATGGCACACTGCTGTCACCTGACCACTCGCTGTCCCCGTATGCAAAAGAAACCCTCAGGCTGCTGACGGAAAAAGGGATTCACTTTGTGTTCGCGACCGGACGGCACCACATGGATGTCGCGCAGATCCGCGATAATCTCGGCATCAGCGCGTTTATGATTACCTCGAATGGCGCGCGAGTGCACAACTCGCAGGGCGAGCTGATTTTTAGCCACAATCTGGATCAGGATATCGCCCGCGACCTTTACAGCGTCGTACACACTAACCCCGATATGCTGACGCACGTGTACCGCGATGATGAGTGGTTTATGAACCGTCCACGAGTGGAAGAAGAGCGTTTCTTCAAAGAGTCGATCTTTAAATACAAGTTGTTCGAGCCTGCGTTGCTGGAAACCGATGGCGTCAGCAAGGTGTTCTTTACCTGCGATTCCCATGAACAGCTGCTGCCGTTGGAAGAAGCGATCAATGCGCGTTGGGGCGACCGCGTTAACGTGAGCTTTTCGACGCTCACCTGTCTGGAAGTGATGGCGGGCGGCGTATCTAAAGGCCATGCGCTGGAGCAGGTGGCGAAGATCATCGGCTTCTCGCTCAAAGAGTGCGTAGCGTTTGGCGATGGTATGAACGACTACGAAATGCTGTCGATGGCAGGTAAAGGCTGCGTCATGCAGAACGCACATCAGCGCCTGAAAGATTTACTGCCGGATCGCGAAGTGATTGGTTCTAACGCAGACAGCGCGGTGCCGAATTACCTGCGGGAACTGTTTCTGAAGTAAGCCGTATATTCTCGAACCGACGTACCATCGGGCACGTACTGCCCGATGGGATCGCTGAACTTCAGCGCGGTTTTTTCAGAAAATCGACCGCTTTGTCGGGGAAATCGGTGAACAGCCCGTCAACATCCGCCTGATAGTAGAGAATATCGTAGAGCCGATCGATATCCTTGGCGTACGCCGGTAGCCTGTCGGCCCTTGCCGTGAACGGGTGTACCTGAAGTTTATGTTGATGGGCGTCCTTCACCATGTCGGTAAAGGTGATGTTGTCAGACGTCGAACCTTTCTGGACGAGCATGTGGTAGTCCGGCCCGATACCATCGGCATAGGTTGCAATCTGCTGCATGGCGCCGGGCTTTTGCATCCAGTCGTAGTTGTAATTCACCCACGTCCCATCGGCCTGTTTCTCGTAGGTTTCATGCCAGTCGGTATAGGCAATCAACTGAATCAGGTTTAGGTCCATCTTCATCTGCGGCTGCAATTCGGTTTTGATGCGCTTTAGCTCGGCAACATCAAACGATTGCAGGAAGACCTTATCGCTTTTTTTCGTATAGCCATACTGCTTCAATACGGCCAGCGTTTCGCGCGCGATGTCTTTCCCTTCCTGATGGTGAAACCACGGTGCTTTGATTTCGGGGTAGAGGCCGATGTTCTTGCCGGTTGAGTGGTTCAGTCCCTGAATAAATTCAATTTCTTCCTGAAAGGTATGAATACGGAAGTCGGATTTCCACATCGGAAAACGGTTCGGGTAGCTCTGTACCTGCTTGCCGTCTTTGATGTCGAATCCTTCGGTAAATTTCAGTGACTTGATTTCTTTCAGCGTGAAATCGATGGCGTAAAAGCGTCCATCTTTGCGGGCACGTTGCGGAAAACGTTCCGCAACGTCGGTCACGCGATCCAGATAGTGGTCATGCAGGACAATCAGTGCGTTATCTTTGGTGAGCACCAGATCCTGCTCCAGATAATCGGCACCTTGAGCGTAGGCCATTGCCTTGGCCGGAAACGTATGCTCGGGCAGATAGCCGCTGGCACCGCGGTGGGCAATAACGATTTTGTCGGTTGATGAAGCGGAGCCACTCGCGTGACTGGAAGCACTAAGGGAAACGGAGAGTGCGAGGGCGGAGAGTAGGGATGTTACGGTAACGTTCATGCGATCAAACCTCTTTCTGTTGAGAGAAAGGAGGCGTCATCATGACGCCGCCAGAGGGATGCTTACAAGAGCGGGTTAAGCGCGGTTGGCTAACTCTGCTTTATGTTTTTTCTCATTCAGCATAACAACAATCAGCAGAAGTACCGCCAGAATGCTGCCGCCGATCATGACCATGAAGCCGCCATCCCAACCGAAGAAGTCAACGGTGTAGCCGACGATGGCGCTGGCGGCAACGGAACCACCGAGGTAGCCGAACAGACCGGTAAAGCCTGCTGCTGTCCCTGCTGCTTTCTTCGGTGCCAGTTCCAGCGCGTGCAGACCAATCAGCATAACCGGGCCGTAGATCAGGAAGCCGATGACGATCATACAGGCCATATCCACACCCGGATTACCGGCTGGGTTCATCCAGTACACGATGGTCGCTATCGTCACCAGTGTCATAAAGAACACGCCCGTTGCACCACGGTTGCCTTTGAACACTTTATCGGACATCCAGCCGCACAGCAGCGTACCCGGAATACCCGCGTATTCGTACAGGAAGTAGGCCCAGGACGATTTATCCAGTGCGAAGTGTTTCACTTCTTTCAGATAAGTCGGTGACCAGTCGAGGATGCCGTAACGCAGCAGGTAAACGAAGACGTTGGCGATAGCGATGTACCACAGCAGTTTGTTCGGGAAAACGTACTGCATGAAAATCTGCTTAGCTGTCAGTTCTTCTTCGTCTTTTTCATTGTAGTCAACCGGATAGTCGTTTTTGTACTCTTCAATCGGTGGCAAACCACAGGATTGCGGGGTATCACGCATCAGGGCAAATGCGATTAGCGCAACCAGAATCGCGGCGAAAGCAGGCATGTAGAGTGCGGCTTTCCAGTCGTTAAACCAGGCCATACCCAGCAGGAACAGCAGAGGCGGAAGCCCGCCGCCGACGTTGTGAGCACAGTTCCATACGGATACGATGCCGCCACGCTCTTTCTGCGACCACCAGTGAACCATGGTGCGTCCACACGGTGGCCATCCCATTCCCTGGAACCAACCGCACAGGAACAGCAGGACGAACATAATCGCGATGCTTGATGTCGCCCACGGCACGAAGCCCATGAACAGCATCACGGCGGCCGCCAGAATCAGACCGGCAGGCAGGAAAACCCGTGGGTTGGAACGGTCAGATACCGAACCCATGATGAATTTGGAAAAGCCGTAGGCGATAGAGATACCGGACAGCGCAAAGCCAAGGTCACCGCGTGAGAAGCCCTGTTCAATCAGGTAAGGCATTGCCAGTGTGAAGTTTTTGCGTACCAGATAGTAGGCGGCGTAGCCAAAAAAGATCCCCATGAAGATCTGCCAGCGCAGACGGCGATAGAGGGGATCGACACGATCCTGCGACACGCGTGGCTGGTGGGCGGCGGGCCTAAAAATACTCAGCATAGATATCTCCAATGCGAAAAAAAACGATAGCTTTTTTGTTCTATTACGAACGTTATTGTAAGGGGCTAGCGTGCAAATGAGTGTGATTCATGACGCTAATGTTACACTTTTATGAAACTGTGACGATTTTTGCGCTCATGTTAACAGAATCGGAAAATTCCACAGTGTGGTTTTAGTGATGTAAATCACACTTATTGTTTTTAAACGCCCCTTTGTTTTCGTTTAGTGTTCGTTTTTGCTCTTTATCAAACATTAACCCTTCTTTCTGTGTCCCAATAGCAACATATATCCCCTCCGCCTTAAGCGAGAACACAATGCGAACAAACGAGAACTGGCGTGAAACTGACGTGGTTGTCATCGGCGGTGGTGCGACGGGGGCAGGTACTGCACGGGATTGCGCCCTGCGCGGACTGCGCTGCCTGTTGCTTGAGCGTTATGATATTGCGACTGGGGCAACCGGGCGTAATCACGGCCTATTACACAGCGGCGCCCGCTATGCGGTTACCGATGGCGAGTCTGCCCGCGAATGTATTGAAGAGAATCAGATTCTCCGGCGGATTGCCCGCCACTGTATTGAACCTACCGACGGTCTGTTTATCACGTTGCCGGAAGACGATCTCGGCTGGCAGGCGCAGTTTATTACCGCCTGCCAGCAGGCGGGGATTCGCGCGCAGGCGATAGATCCGCAGGAAGCGCTGCGGCTGGAACCCGCGGCTAATCCGGCGCTGATTGGAGCGGTGCGCGTGCCGGATGGTTCTGTCGATCCCTTTCGCCTGACGGCAGCCAACATGATCGATGCCTGCGAGCACGGCGCGGAAGTCTTGACCTATCATGAAGTTATCGGACTGATTCGTCAGGGCGATCGGGTTACCGGCGTGCGCGTTTTCGACCATAAAAAAGGTGTGGAAACGGAAATATACGCACAGGTGGTCGTCAACGCTGGCGGTATCTGGGGACAACACATTGCGGAATATGCCGATCTGCGCGTGCGTATGTTTCCGGCAAAAGGCGCACTGCTGATTCTTGGGCACCGCATCAACAACATGGTGATCAACCGCTGCCGTAAACCGGCGGATGCCGACATTCTGGTGCCGGGCGATACCATTTCGCTGATTGGTACGACCTCAACTCACATCGACTACGACCAAATCGACAATATGCTGGTGACGCCTGCTGAGGTGGAAACGCTGATGCGCGAAGGTTCCATGCTGGCGCCGTCGCTGGCGAGCACGCGAATTTTGCGCGCCTATGCTGGCGTCCGTCCTCTTGTTGCCAATGACAGTGACCCCAGCGGGCGTAGCGTAAGTCGCGGCATTGTGCTGCTCGACCATGCCAGCCGCGACGGGCTGGAAGGGTTTATCACGATCACCGGCGGCAAGCTGATGACCTACCGACTGATGGCGGAGTGGGTGACGGACGCCATCTGCAAAAAGCTGGGCCATGACGTGGCCTGCTCGACAGCGCAGACGCCGCTGCCCGGTTCTGAATCGCTGGATGAAGTGAAAACCGTTCCTCACGCCCTGTCTGCTTATCCTGCGGCAAAACCGCTCTCGGCCCCGCTGCGTGGTTCAGCGATTTATCGCCACGGTGAACGTGCTGGAAGAATGCTGTCCGGCGAGCGTCTGGACCGCAGTCTGGTGTGCGAATGTGAGGCCGTGACGGCAGGGGAGGTGCGCTACGCCGTGGAATCGTTGCAGGTGAATAACCTGATTGACCTGCGTCGGCGTACTCGCGTGGGTATGGGCACCTGTCAGGGGGAACTGTGCGCCTGTCGTGCGGCGGGTCTGCTGTGCCGTCTGGGCACGGCGACGCCGGAGCAGTCGCTTACGCAACTCAGTCAGTTTTTGAACGAACGCTGGAAAGGCATTCGCCCGATTGCGTGGGGCAATGCCCTGCGTGAAAGCGAGTTTACCAGCTGGATTTATCAGGGTTTGTGCGGCCTGACGGCCAGCGACAGTCAGGAGGATCGCCATGCGCTATGACGTTGTAATTATTGGCGGAGGGCTCGCGGGGCTGACCTGCGGTATTCGCTTAGCGGAGCAGGGAAAACGCTGCGCCATTGTCAGCGCCGGGCAGAATGCGCTGCATTTTTCTTCCGGTGCGCTGGATTTACTTTCCCATCTCCCTGACGGGCAGCCCGTGAGTCAGCCGCTTGAGGCGTTGGATGAGCTGGCGCGTCAGGCTCCTCACCACCCTTATTCCCGTATGGGTGCGGCGGCAGTGGCGGCCCTGTTGCCACAGGTTGAGGCGCTGCTGACACGCAGCACTATCTCCTTGCAGGGCAATCATCAGCAGAACCACTGGCGCATGACGCCGCTAGGTAAGTTTCGTGCCTGCTGGCTGAGTCCGGTCGATGGCGTAACGCGTGGTCTGCCGGATTCTGGCTTTGGCGACAATCCGCTGATTGCAGGTATCGACGGTTTTCTGGATTTTCAGTCCCGAATTGTTGCCGGTACGCTCCAGGCACAGGGGATCGCGGCGCGCAGTGATGACCTCAAGCTGCCGGTGCTGGATCGGTTACGCCAAAATCCCAGTGAATTCCGTGCGGTAAATATCGCCCGCGTGCTCGACCGGCCGGAAAATCGTTCGGCGCTGGTGGAGGAGTTGTCGCTTCTGGCCAACGGTAACGATGCCATCATCATGCCCGCCTGTCTGGGATTGGATACCCCCGAGGTGGTGGGTGAACTCGCTGAGGCGCTAGGTAAACCGGTGATGTTGTTGCCGACCTTACCACCTTCAGTGCTCGGGTTGCGCTTGCATCAGGCGCTGTCGCAGCGCTTTCGCCAACTGGGTGGCATGGTGATGCCGGGCGATCGTGCGGTGCGTGCCTCGCTGTCGCCGCAGGAGATTGCCGTCCATAGCCACCATCACCGTGATATTCCGCTGCGGGCGAAGCATGCGGTGCTGGCGAGCGGCAGCTTCTTCAGCAACGGGCTGGTGACGCAGTTCGATCGGGTGACTGAACCGGTCTTTGGGTTGGACGTTCGGTTCGCTGACCAGCGCGAGGGCTGGAGCCAGCAGGATGTGTTTGCGCCGCAGCCTTATATGCAGTTTGGTGCGATTGTCGATGAGCATCTGCACCCGCGTATTGGAGGCAAAGCGATCGGTAATCTGTACGCCATCGGCGCGGTGCTGGAAGGTTTCGACCCGATCGTGCAGGGATGTGGAGCTGGGGTTTCCTTGCTCAGCGCACTTCATGTTGCCGAACAGATTTTGAAGGAGGGCAACCCATGAGCCTGCTTAGCGATAACAGTTTTGAAGATTGCATCAAGTGTACGGTCTGTACCACGTACTGCCCGGTTTCGCGCGTGAATCCGCTTTATCCCGGCCCGAAACAGGCCGGACCGGACGGCGAACGCCTGCGGCGCAAAGAGCCGGCGCTGTATGATGATGCGCTGAAATACTGCACCAACTGCAAACGTTGTGAGGTCGCGTGCCCATCGGATGTCAAAATTGGCGACATTATTCAGCGTGCAAAAGCGACGCACAGCAGCCACAAGCCGACATTGCGCGACGCGATTCTGAGCCATACCGACCTCATGGGATCGATTGCCACGCCGTTTGCGCCGCTGGTCAATACGGCTACCAGCCTGAAGCCGGTGCGCCAACTGCTGGATAAAGCGTTGAAAATCGACCATCGTCGCCAGTTGCCGAAATACTCGTTCGGCACCTTCCGGCGCTGGTATCGTCAGCAGGCGGCAAAGCAGCAGGCCTATGATGAGCAGGTCGCTTATTTCCACGGCTGCTATGTGAACTACAACCATCCACAGCTGGGTAAAGATCTGGTTCAGGTCTTTAACGCGATGGGTATTGGCGTCCAGTTGCTGAATAAAGAGAAATGCTGTGGCGTACCGCTGATCGCCAATGGTTTTCACGACAAGGCCAGAAAGCAGGCACGCGCGAATATCACGTCGCTGGATGAGGCAATCAATCAGAAATCCCTGCCGGTGGTCGCGACGTCATCCAGCTGTACGTTCACGCTGCGGGATGAATACCCGCATCTGCTGGGCGTGGATAACGGCAACGTGCGCGATGGCATCGAACTGGTGACGCGCCAGCTCTATCGTCTGCTGGAAGAAGAGGGACGGACGCTGCCGCTGCGTAAATTGCCGCTGCGGGTGGCGTATCACACGCCATGCCACCTGGAGAGGATGGGGTGGACAGCGTATACCCTGGCGCTGCTGCAACGCATCCCCGGTCTTGAGCTGGTGATGTTGGACTCCCAGTGCTGCGGTATTGCGGGCACCTACGGCTTCAAGAAAGAGAATTACGCCACGTCGCAAGGTATTGGTGCACCGCTGTTCCAGCAGATTGAAGAGAGCGGGGTCGATATCGTGGTGACGGACTGCGAAACCTGTAAATGGCAGATTGAGATGTCGACCAGCAAAAAGTGCGAACACCCGATCACCCTGCTGGCAAGGGCATTGGCGCAGCCAGAGTAGCAAACAGAAGGGGAGCAAAACGGGCTGTTCCGCAGTCCGTATTGAGAATAAGAATTTATCGCAAAAAGCACTTTACAAGTGCGAATGATAATGATTATTATTGCTGTGCGTTCCGGGGAACGATGTCATGCGCCTGTGTTAGTTATTGATAGTGTTCATGACGATCCGGCTTCCCTGTGAAGGCACGACATTGCTCACATTGCTTCCAGTATTATTTAGCCAGCTCGGGTGCTGGCTTTTTTTTTTGCCTATCGAACGCTCCCAGAGCACTCCGTTTAAGATCTTCTGAAAGTCTCTTTCCTTTCCGCTGCCATAAGCCATTTACTGCTGTTTAACCGACGCGTTGCGCTGGATATCTCATGCCTGAGATACGTTTCCACCCAGCAGCATGAAGGATGCGAAGGCGATCACAACAAAGTAAAAACGGTGTTTCATTTTCTCTTTAGAGAGCCGATAGTCGCTAGTGTTCAATGAATTTTTAGTGTCTAGTGTCTAAAAAAGGATGGACACTATCCTGCTCACCACGGTGGAATCCGCTCATGGCTTTGTCAGCGAAAGATAAACTGTTCCAAAGTATCATCACGCACTATGCCAGCAATGCGCATGGATTTACGGCGCTGGATTGTGCGGATTTTATTCAGGTGAGCCGTAGCGTTATCAGCCATTACCTTAATCGCCTGTGTGACGAGGGTAAGCTCTATAAGAAAAATACCCGTCCTGTCCGTTTTTATGTTGAAACCCGACATCTGAAAACCGAACCAGAGATCAGCGTACCACCAAAGCATGACGATGTTTTTAGCGAACTGATTGGCGCAGGAGGGAGTCTGGAGAAAACCATCTCTTCTTGCCGCGCCGCAGTGAATTACCCTGGTCGTGGGTTGCCGATACTGATCTCTGGCGAGAGTGGCGTCGGGAAAAGCCATTTGGCGGCAATGATCCATCGCTATGCGCAGGATCGCGGCATTGTTGCCTTGGATAAACCGCTGGTAGAGCTCAACTGTGCCGACTATGCCAATAATCCTGAACTGCTTTCCGCTACGCTGTTTGGCTATATCAAAGGGGCATTTACCGGTGCCGATCGGGATAAAAAAGGCGCCTTTGATGACGCTGACGGCAGCTTCCTGTTTCTTGATGAAGTGCATCGCTTATCTGCGGAGAATCAGGAAAAACTCTTTTTATTTATGGATAAAGGCTATTTTTATCGCTTAGGGGATAACCGAACCCGCCAATCGGCGGCGATCCGTTTTATTTTTGCCACGACGGAAAATGTCGATACCGTGTTGCTGAATACTTTTCGCCGAAGGATTCCCGTTCGTATCGCATTACCGAACTTTATTTCCCGCCCGCTAACAGAACGCGTTGCTCAAGTAGAGTATTTTTTACGGCGTGAGGCACGCGATCTGAACTGTGATATTCATATGGATAGTCTGTTGATGCACCAGTTGGTGGCGTCTCCTGTTCGGGGCAATATTGGCGAATTGAAAAATCAGATCAGGGTGATGTGTGCCAGTGCATGGAATGAAAGTCAGCACTCAGAATATATTGCATTGCAGTCTCCTCAGTCCGGTCAAATGAATGGGGAAACGTTGGTATTCTCCGCGCGAAAATTTTCTACCTCCCTCGATGTATCCTCTCTGTTGCCAAAAGCGATGCGAGATGACGTGATATTCAAGGAGTTTTGCCACAGCGGGAATACCTTATTATTAAACCGGAAACTTGAACACCTGCTCACCACGCTTAATTGCACTGTTCAGCAAGATGAACTCTATTGTGGTTATATCTGGCAAAACACGATGCGAGCCATCAATGAGCTGGAGAATCAAACGGGTATCGAATGCAACGCGGATTATCGAAAAACGGTCTGGCTTTGCCTGCATTACGCTATGAGCAATACGTGGGAAGAGCAACATATCAATGAACTTTCCTCTATCACCGATTACGTTTCTTCGAAAGCCAGATTGCTGGCGCTTGAATGTGTATCCTTGCTGAAAAAACAGGTGACAAACACCGATTATCCTTTGCTTATGCCGCTGCTGAGCTGCGCCATGAACAAATTATCCGGTGAAGATGACCTGATTCAGGGCGTTATTGTCTCCCACGGTCGCTCGACGGCTTCCAGCATTGCTGGCGTTGCTAACCAATTAACCGGGGGATACTACTTTAAAGCGTTTGATATGCCCAATTCGACGTCGACACGTGAAATTATCGATATGTTGATCGCTCACCTGGATAGTATTAAGCAGCGTGCAGGGCTGATTATATTGGTCGATATGGGATCGCTGAAGGAAATCTATGAAGAAATAAAATTGCATCTTCATGGTGAGCTGCTCGTGATTAATAATGTCAGTACCGCGATGGCGCTGGATATTGCCTCTAAAATTCAGCATCGGTTGCCAATGGAAGAGATCATCGACAGCGTAAAAGGTGCTTATGAGGTTGAAACTCGCTACTATGCAGGTATGCTTCCCGGCAATAAAATTATTATTTCATGTATATCTGGAGAAGGCATTTCCAGAAAATTAAAAGATATTGTATTCCGTTATCTGGCCTCTGACACAATAGATATTGTTACAATGGAATATGATGATTTGAAATATAAATTATCACAGGCCGATCCGGCATTAAATGGTACGCGCCTTGTCATCACCACGACCGATCTCGATGCGGGTTATATCCCCATTATTAGCGTGGAGCAATTGATAAAAGAGAAATTTGACATTCTGCATCGGGATTATTTTACCGATCTGCTTGTTCCCGGTGGAATGGAACCGATGATTGATGAAGTGGTTAAATTATTTACGGTAGAAGGTGTTGCTGGCCGTCTTAATTTTCTTAATCCGGTTATTATTATCGATGAAGTTGAAGCAGTCATTAAGCAGTATGAGTTTTTCTATAAAATTCATTTCGAAAGCTATTTGCGTATTAATCTGTTTATGCACATTGCACTGATGATTGAGCGGGTTATGGTCAATACAGGAATGTGCCATCGTGATGATTCAGAACTGACGGCAGAGCAGCTGGCGTTTGTCGAGGTTCACGATACCTTTTTCCAGGTACTTAATCGTAAATATCATATTGTCGTTCCACTGACAGAAGTGCTGATGATTTATGAAATCATGGAACCCTGGATTTCCTCAGACCCCGCGTTGTCATGATCGGGGGCTGGTTAATCGGCTCGTACTACCTTTCGACACTCGGTGATATGCCGCACTAGACAGTCTTTTTCAGCGTCTAATAAACGAATAAAACCAAATAAAAACAGATGGATAATTCGACGGCATAGTTATTGCTTTCTTGTTTAAGCAAGAAGCACGTCAGCGATCGTCATCAAGCAGCCTTGATGCGGAAGTTGTCGCAATAACAAAGAAGAAGCCAAACCGTCTAATGCCGATCGTTTAAGCATCGAGATACACGGGGGAAACACAGGGGTGAGTCGTCCCTGCGGGAACCTCCCCTGTGTTTCCCCTAATAACAGGCTTAAGTGACCAGTATTAACCAAACCGTCTTCTTTTCATCACTCCAGTGGGGATAGGTTATGTCGTATTACGCCGCAGGTTTCACCTGCCAGCCTGAAAAATTTGATCAGATATACACCTCGTCAGTTAGGGAAAAATTATCATCATTGTGCCATTTGCATCCCAACGTGATTACCCCTCTGAATTTTGAGCAAGAATTGCCTGCACTGAAAAACGTGGAAGTCATTTTTTCTACCTGGGGAATGTTGACGCTAAGCGAGGCGCAGCTAGACCAATTACCGAAGTTGAAAATTATTTTTTATGCCGCAGGAGCAACGGGCTATTTCTCCGCCCCTTTTATTTCCCGGGGAATAAAAATAGTTAGCGCCTGGAGAGCCAATGCTGTTCCTGTCGCGGAATTCTGTCTGGCACAAATCCTTTTGGCATGTAAAGGCTATTTCCATAATCTGCGTAACTATAATCGTCCTGAAGATTTTCATTCTATTACGGCTGATTATCCTGCTCCGGGAATTTACGGTGAGCGCATTGCGTTGATTGGTGCCGGAGCTATATCTCAGGTGCTGGCTGAGTTACTGATGCCTTTTGCGCTGGAGGTGGTGACTATCCCTTCGCGGCAGGAAAGACGGACTATCTCTTTGGAAGCGGCATTTAGCACATCCTTTGTTGTCAGTAATCACCTTCCTAACCGCCCCGATAATATTGGCGTGCTGAATGGCGATTTGTTTCGGCTTATGAGCCCCGGCGCGGTATTCATTAACACAGGACGAGGATTACAGGTTAATGAAAAAGATCTCATTGACGTATTCAGCGAACGTACAGATTTAACGGCGCTGTTGGATGTGACGAAACCCGAACCGCCATTGCCAGGCTCACCGCTTTATGACATGCCGAATGTGTTGCTGACCAGCCATATTGCCGGCGCACTCAATAATGAAACACGGCGACTGGCAGACTGCGTGGTTGAGGAATTTCAACGCTGGATTCATGGTGTGCCGCTTAATTATGAAATTACGGGAAAGGCGTGAAATGCGAATTTTTCATTTCTCTGTTTTATCGTTTCTTATTGGTTATTGATGATCAATGACATCATGTGTGCCCGTCGCTTCTCAATTTTTTTGTAGATAATTCTGTGCTGACGTAAATACGGCGGCACAGTGTTTCGACACATCGCTGCATACCAATCTGGACAGTATTTTTAGCGTCTAATAGCGATAATAAAACTCAATAAAAACAAATGAATATAGAGATGGCATGGTAAGTGCATTAATGCTGTCAGTTGCCGTAAATAAATTTAAGGAACGCATTATGCGAGAAGTTTATATCGCCAGTCATGGCAGATACGCCGAAGGGACGGTATCCGCCCTGAATTTACTGATTGGCGAGGATCATGCGATTCAACCTATTTGCGCCTATTGTGGCGATATTGGCTCTACGGCTGAATTGGCCGAGCGTTTCAGTGAGATTGCACAGGAATCGGCGCGACGTGGCAATGAACTGGTTATTTTCACCGATATGCAAGGTGGAAGCGTCAATAATACTGCCGTGCAATTGATGGTGAAATATCCGCATATGCACGTTATCAGCGGTGCAAATCTAATCATGCTGATGGAATTTTGCCTGTCTGAAAACAACGATACCGCTGTGCGGGTGCACGAGGCCATTACGATGGCGGTAGACGGCATGCAATATATGAATACCGTCCCAGAGCTTCAGGCAGCGCGTGAAGCGAGCTTTAATACCGAGCAGGGCGGCTCCGATGATTTTTTTACTACGGAGCTGCCGCAATGACGATCGTTCTTGAACCTTTGAATGCCCGCTATGAGGCACATCAGCCACCGCTTTCTCAGGCGTGGCTCAACGATGCCATTCAGGATGTCCTGAAAAAAGTGGATGAGATGTTGCCACGTTTTAGCCACACGTTTCCTGCCGCCAGCGCCAGAGAGGGTCGCTATCCGGCTGTCGAAAAGGTCGATTGGACGGAGGGATTCTGGACCGGCATGTTGTGGCTGGCCTGGGAAGTGACCGGGGACGATAAATACCGTCAGGTGGCAGAGGGGTTGCTGGATAGCTTTGAAACGCGTCTGGATAACAGAATCAAGGTCGATACCCACGATTTAGGATTCTTGTATCTGTTGTCCTGCGTGAATGCGTGGCGCCTCACGGGTAACGAACGTGCCCGTTCACTCGCGTTACGTGCTGCTGAACTGCTTTATCAGCGCTATAACGAAACCGCGGGAGTGATCCAGGCGTGGGGCGATCTTAGCGATCCGGCACGTCAGGGGCGCATGATTATTGATTGCAACCTGAACGTTCCTCTCTTGTTCTGGGCCGCTAACGAAACGGGAAAGGCACATTATCGGCAGGCTGCGCAGCGCCATCTCGCGTTGGCTGCGCGCCATCTGGTCAGAGACGATGCGTCAACCTTCCATACGTTTTATATGGATATCCACACTGGCCGACCGCTGCATGGCGATACCCATCAAGGGTTTAGCAATGACTCCTGCTGGGCGCGTGGACAGGCTTGGGGTATTTATGGCTTTGCGCTGGGGTTCAACTATACCGGCGATGGCGAGCTTCCTGAGCTGTCCCGCAAGCTGACTCATTATTTTCTCAACCGGCTGCCGGAAGATTACGTCTGCTATTGGGATCTCATCTTCACGCCGCAGGACAACGCGTTTCGTGACACCTCTGCGGCGGCTATTGCGGTGTGTGGGATGGCGGAGCTGCTCAAGCAGTTGCCGATTACCGATCCGCTGCGCCCCGCCTATCACCATGCTATCACGCAGATCGCGCAGAATTTGCGCCAGCACTACTTTGCCCATCACTCCGATGGGTTGCTGCGCGAAGGTGTTTATAACTTTGGTCGCAACATGGGGATTAACGAGCCCAATCTTTGGGGCGATTACTTTTGGTTCGAAGCCCTGGTTCGCCTTACCCGAATCTGGACCCCCTACTGGTAAATTCTAATAACAGGAGTAACACCATGATTTCTCTTATTCGTATTGACGATCGTCTGATTCACGGACAGGTCGCCGTAGTCTGGACAAAACACCTTGGTGTTAATCGCATTCTGGTTGCGAACGATCAGATTGTGAATAACGACGTACAAAAGATGTCATTACGTATGGCCGCTCCAGATACGGCCAAATGCGCCATTATGACGGTGGCTGATGCTGTTGATGTACTGAATGACGCCCGCTCTGACAGCATGAAAATTCTGATCATCATTAATAACGCTGCCGATGCCCGACGCCTGATTGAACAGGTTCCTGCGATAAAAACGTTAAACGTTGCGAACTACGGACGTATTACCGACAACCTGGCGGCCAAAACGAGAATCAGCGACACCGTTTATGTCACTCCGGAGGATGTGGCTGATTTTCATGCGATTGCTGAACGTGGCGTTGCGGTGGAGTATCAGGTCTTACCCTCACATCCAATAAAAAACCTGATTGAAATGCTGGATAACGCCCATTAAGCGAGGTCACCATGTTAACAACAGCGCTTCTTATTGCTTTGGTGATGTATATCGCCAAATTTGCCGACCATACGCTGGGGCAACCATTGATTGAACGTCCGCTGGTGTGTGGCGCGATGGTCGGGTTCGTGCTGGGCGACTTCCAGCAAGGGATTATTATCGGTGCTGCGTTGGAGCTCATTTTCCTTGGCACCATTACCATCGGTGGCTCGGTGCCTGCCGATCTTGCGGTCGGTTCGGTGCTGGCTACCGCCTTTACTATTTTAACGAACGCAGAGCCTGCCGTTGCCGTGGCGCTGGCATTACCGATTAGTCTGCTGGCGGTTTTTGTCTATCAGGTTGAGAAACTGGTTTATACCGGTTTGGTCGAGAAATATGACGCCCTACTTGAAAAGGGCAGGGATCGTGCGGCGCTCGGTATGACGCTGGGGATGACCCTGTTCTACGGCGTACCGTTTGCGGTGATCGCGTTCTTTGGCGTGCTGTATGGCACGGATGTCATCCGGAGTTTGGTGGAAAGCATCCCCGGTACTGTCATGCGCGGTATGACCGCGGTGGGCGGCATGCTTCCTGCTCTGGGCTTCGCCATTCTGCTCCAGGCGTTGTGGAACCGTAATATCGCCGCGTTCTTCTTTATCGGTTTCGCCATGGCGGCCTACTTAAAGCTGCCGATTATGGGGATCGCGATTATTGCCGCCTCTATGGCTGTTTACCTGTGTTTTAACGAGTTCAACCAGCTCAAAGCCAACAAACAGAATACTGCTGCTGCTCCTGCGGCTTCTGTAGACGATAAGGATGGGTTCTTCAATGACTGATATCCAAACAAACTCTGCCAGCGACACAAAGCATGGCGGCGCATACAACGATGATAAGAGTGAGAAAAAACTGTTTCGTCAGCTGTTCTTCCGCCAGTTTCAGCTACTGGGGTCGATGAATTTCACCCGTATGGAAGGGCTGAGCTACGGCTGGGCGTTGGCTCCGATGCTGAAAAAAATCTACCCGGATCCGCATCGCTATCTTGATGCGTTAAAGCGTAATAGCCAGTTCTTTAACACTAACCAGCACTTGGCTCCCTTCATTATGGGGTTGACGCTGTCGATGGAAAAAGAGAACGCCAGTAACCCTGACTTTGATAAATCCAGTATCAACGGCATCAAAGTCGCCCTGATGGGGCCGTTTGCGGGAGTGGGGGACTCTTTCTTCTACGGTGTGTTGCGCATCATTGCGACGGGGATTGCCATCGGGCTTGCTTCTCAGGGTAACCCGCTCGGCCCCTTGCTCTTCTTGCTGGTCTACAACATTCCAAGCTATCTGGTTCGCTACTATGGCGGAGTGATGGGATATCGGCTGGGGTCAAAATATATTGCGGAGGCGACCCAGTCAGGCCTATTGGGCTGTATTACCAAAGCCTCGTCGATTATGGGCTTGATGATGGTCGGCGCGATGAGCGCCAGTATGGTGAAGTTTACCGCGACCTATAAAACCACCATCGCCGGACAGCCTTTTGTCTTGCAGGAGATCCTCGACAAGATATGCGTCGGCCTCATTCCGCTGCTGCTGGTATTGGGGTGTTTCAAGCTGCTCCAGAAGAAAGTCAGTCCTAATCGGGTGCTTATCCTGTTAATTGTTTTAGGCTTCGCTGCGGCGGGCGTTGGCATCATCTAAATCTCCCCTCCCTCATTCGAGGGAGGCGTTTCTTATTGTCGTCAGGCGGAGCGCGGCGTTGATATGCCGCGTTCTCGTTCGCGTCAAGAAAGAGAATGAACAGGAAGAGGCAATGAGATTTAAATTGCTAGCTATCGATCTGGATGGCACGTTGCTGACGTCACAAAAAGCAGTGACGCCAGCGACACGCGAGATACTGCGAGAAGCGCTCGATAGAGGGCTCCATGTGGCGCTGGTTTCAGGAAGAACGCTGCCCAGCGTGTTGCAAATCATGGTGGAGTTAGCGTTAGACGGCGATCGCTGCTGGGCTATCGCCTGCAACGGGGCATTGACCTGGAGTCAGGAAAACTCGGCCATCATCAGCGCCCATGTTTTGCAACATGACGATATTCTGAGGCTGACACAGTTTGGTCGCAGCCTGAATTTGGAGTGCTATCAAATTGATGGACAGCAACTGGTCGCCAGCAGGCCTGTTCCGCCAGACGCGGGTGCCTTGCGGTATTGCCGTATGCCAGTGGTCAGCCTGCCCTCAGGCTGGGAAACCCATTCCCGGCGGCAGACGCCAAAAATGATGTTTATTGAGGGACGAACCACGATTGATACCCTTACCGCGCGCATCTCCCCCTCTCTTTCCCGCCGCTATTATTTCGTGCGCAGCGAACCCAACTATTTTGAAGTCATGCAGCGCGGCGTTAACAAAGGCGCGGCCTGTCAGGCACTGGCTGCCCATCTCGCGATTCCTCCAGAGGCGATTCTGGCGATAGGCGATGAGGAAAACGATAGAGAGATGTTAGCGTTCGCCGGTACGGGGATCGCGATGGGTAATGCGGTGCCAAAGATTAAAGCGATTGCGGATTGGGTAACGACCAATAATGACCAGGAAGGCGTGGCTGTTGCGCTGCAACGCTATGTTATGTCAAACGAAAGCGCACGTTGATAGTGCGACCGCTTCTCATGCTTTCCTACGGAAAATCCTGTTCCATCAAAAGGCGTCAGTATGAAAAAAATGTGTAACTCCATTCAGTATTACGCATGGGGTAGCAAAAGTGCGCTCACCGCGTTGTACGGTCTCGACAATAAAGACCAACTCCCGATGGCTGAGCTTTGGATGGGCGCGCATCCTAAAAGTAGTTCCCGGATTGTGGATGAAAATAATGATGTCGTTAGCCTGCATGACTGGCTTGCTCAGGATTTGTCCGGCCGTTTAGGCCATCAGGTCGCGCACCGCTTTGGCGAACTGCCTTTCCTGTTCAAAGTGCTGTGTGCGGAACAACCGCTTTCCATTCAGGTGCATCCTGGCAAAACCGCGGCGGAGCAGGGCTTTGCCCGGGAAAATGCGGCTGGTATCCCGCTTGATGTGGCGGAACGAAACTATAAAGATGCCAACCATAAACCTGAATTGGTCTTTGCATTGACGCCGTTTCAAGCCATCAATGGTTTCAGGCCGCTACCGGAGATCGCTGCATTGGTAGAGCTTGTGCGCGATGCTCACCCTGCCATCGCAGCGTTCTTGCAGCAGCCTGATACTGTAGGTTTGGCTTGTCTGTTTACCGCGCTATTGGATATGACAGAGGAAAGGAAAGCACAGGCGTTGGAGACACTGCGGAAAGTGCTGACCGAGCAAACCGGTGAACCTTGGGATACGATCCGCGCTATTGCGCATGTCTACCCGTCAGATAACGGCCTCTTTTCGCCTTTGCTGCTGAATGTGATAACGCTAAAACCGGGTGAGGCGATGTTTTTGTATGCGGAAACGCCCCATGCTTATTTGAACGGCGTGGCATTGGAAGTGATGGCCAATTCGGACAATGTGCTCCGGGCTGGGCTGACGCCTAAATATATCGATATTCCTGAACTGGTCGCGAATGTTCGCTTCGAGTCTTCTCCTGCTGATCGATTATTGACGATACCGGAAATCACTGACCATACGCTGAGTTTCCCTATTCCCGTTGATGACTTCGCTTTTTCTGTGCATCACCTTAGCTCTGAGTCTCAGAGCCTTAAACAGGACAGTGCTGCGATAGTTTTCTGTATTGAGGGGGACGCGCGACTACAGAGCGGTGGTGAACAGCTTAAGCTGAAATCGGGCGAATCCTGTTTTATCCCTGCGAATCACGCGCAGGTAACGGTGCAAGGGCAGGGACGCCTCGCTCGCGTCTTCAACCCGCTTTCGATGTAAACCCTCTCCCGTATCGGTTTAGGTGTGGGAGGAAATGAAAGGCCTGCGTGGGGAAAATAGGATTGTGAGGCTGTGCACATTTCTCCACTATTTTTCACGGGAGTGGGAAATAATGAAAAAGTAGTGTCGATGATATCGTTAAAAGATGGCCGCACTACATGATGTCAAAGGCGATAATTAAGCGTAGCTATGATTATTTTGTGAGCTATGTATCGCTTAGCGTCTGAGTATCCGTAGACACTAATAACGGACGCATTTATTTTTGAACACTCTATTTTAGTTTTTTGAAAGTAAAAGCTTTTCTCTTCTGGCATCAGCCTTGCTTATTCCTGTCGGATAATAAAATACACAGGAAGATATGCGAATCATGAATAGAACCTCTCTGGCTATAATGATTACCTCCATTTTTATGATCAATCCTGCGCAGGCAGCTGTTCCTGAAGCTCATGAATTTAACGCCATCAATATATTTACTCGCGACACAGTCATTAAAAATTTAAAAAAAGATCATCCAAGATTATTGATGAATGAAGAGGATATAAAAAGCATCAAAGCGCAGGCTAAAAGCGATGAAGGAATGAAAAAACTGGTTGATGAAGTCGTCAGAAGGGCGGAGGAAAGCCTTAAAGAACCCGTCATTCATTATAAATTGACCGGAAATGATGCATCACCTTCATTACTGGATACCTCACGCAAGGCCATAAAGATTATCTTAGATAATGCCTTTTCGTGGCAGATCACTGGCGACATGCGTTTCGCTAACAAAGCCAAAGAAACCATGATTGCGGTTGCCGATTTCCCTGACTGGAATGCGAAATCCCGCTTTCTTGATGCGGGCGAAATGATGTTTGCTATTGCTATCGGCTATGACTGGCTTTTTAGCCAACTCTCCTACGAAGAAGAAAAGAAAATTCGGGAAGCGTTGCTTGAGAAAGGCATTAACTGGGGATTAAAGGCTTATGCTGAAAAAAATCCCGCGGCCTCCAGCTTGGGTTTTCCGTGGTGGGCAACCAACTGGAATGAGGTCTGTAACGGTGGGGTACTCGCCGCCGTTCTCGCGACGGCTGAACATTACCCCGAACAGGCACAGGCGTTGCTCAACACGATTATCCCTTCGCTGAAAATGGGGCTGGATGCCTATAAACCTGACGGTGCAAGCGCCGAAGGCCCTATTTACTGGAGCTACGGGATAACCTATCGCATTCTCGCGCAGGAAATGCTGAACAGCGCGTTTGGTCAGGATTATGGTTTATCGTCTGATACGGTTCTGGAAAAAACGCCCTGGTATCGTTTTGCTATAGAAGGTTTCTCGGGTGAGGGTTTTAACTATGGTGATGCGGTAGAAGATCAGGGCTATACCCCAGCTTACGCATGGTTTGGCAATCGCTATAAACAAGACCTGATTATTAATGCTGCCAGAGGGCAAATGCAGAAAGCGCTGTCGCGCTCGGCGGCAGGGAAAGCGTGGGGAGAATTCGATCGCTTTCTGCCGTTATTTGCGCTGTGGTATCCACAAGCGGTTAATGTCAGTCGCGCAACGACACAAGATAAATTTTTGTTTCATGGACCCTCGGCACTTTTTATTTATAAAAAGCGATTTTCAGATGAGGGAAACGTCTGGTTAGGTATTAAGTCTGGTGACAATAAAGCGAATCATGCCCATCAGGATCTTGGTTCTTTTGTTCTGGAATATGACGGCATTCGCTGGGCTAACGATCTCGGTAAAGATTATTACAATCTCCCCGGTTATTTTGATGGTGCTGTGCGGCCGTCGTATTTCCGCGTGTCTGCATTGAGCCATAACACCCTAACTTTTGATGGGGAAAATCAGAGTCCTGACGGTGTGGCGACATTAATGTGGGATGAAAAGCAATCAACTGCAATGCTTGAGTTAACGCCTGCCTATCCTCATGTCGCGGAAAAAATAACCAGAACATATCGAGTAGATGGAAAGAAAATAACCATAAGCGATTCAATACAGGGAACCTACAACCAAAAAATATACCGCTGGGCGATGGTGACAACGGCTGAGATCAATATTAATGGCAACACTGCACTATTGACCAAAGATGGCAAGGCTATCAGGGTGATCAAGCATGATGATTCTGCTGAATTTCGCGTGTTATCGACAACACCTGCCGATAGCCGACAAAAGAATAATGTGGGGACATCAATGTTGGCAGTACAAAAGACAATACCTGCAAAATCTGATTATAGAATCGCTATCACTATTACTCCGTGATTTCTGTAATCTGATATCAATCGACGAAAAGGAAACCGTTTATGGATAGCTTCTTGAGTAAGAAAAAGAGTACATTTTTCTTAATAATAACGTTGCTGAGTCTGTTTTTTTGCGGGCTGAAAGTTAGCCATGCAGCGACCAATGATAAAGCGTTCCTGCACCCAGGTATGCTGTATACGCAGGCCGATCTGGAGCGAATGAAGGCGGGAGTCAATAATAAGCAAGACCCTTGGTATACGGATTGGCAGCTATTGCAATCTCACTCTTTGGCGAGCTCCACGTATTCGGTCACCCCAAAAGCGGTGGTATACCGAAACGATCCTACGAATGGCAACGTGGGAAACGGCGAGTTACAGAATAGTGCTTCAGCCGCATTGTCGCTGGCGATTGAATGGGCGATGACAAAGAACCCTGCTTATTCTAATGCGGCGATAAAAATTCTTAACGGCTGGTCCACGACATTAACGGCAATTAAAGGCAACGACGCGCAGCTTGCTGCCAGCCTTTATGGCTATAAATTGCTTAATGCGGCTGAAATTCTGCGTTACACCGGAAGTGGCTGGACGTCGGCTGATATTGCGCAATTTAGTAAAATGATGACCGACGTATTTTACCCATTGACCCGTACCTATGGTCAGGTTAATGGCGGCTGGGCCAATGGCAATTGGGACGCTGCTGATACAGTATTTAACCTGAGCTTAGGCGTCTGGCTGAGCGATTCTGAAATATATAATAATGCCGTAACTTATTTTAAGCAGGGCGAGGGCAACGGCTCGGTTATCCATTATGTACAAAATGATAATGGCCAATTGCAGGAGAGTGGCCGCGATCAGGCGCATGCGCAAGGGGGATTAGGCTTATTGGTGATGGCGGCGCAGATTGGCTATAACCAGCGTCAATATCATACAAGCGGTGCAGATATGGTGAGCTACCCGAATAATAGCTATCCGCTTGTTAAGGCAGCGGAATATACCGCGAAATACAATCTGGGATATACGGTTCCTTATACGCCGATTCCTGGCAAAGGTTATACGCTTGCGGATATGGGAAAAGGGAACTCATGGACGCCGGGTTTAACGATATCCCCGCGCTTTCGCGGAGAATTCAGGCCAATATATCGGGGAATTTTCAGCTTATTTACCGCTGCTGGCGTGTCTGATACTAAGCTGTCTTACACGAAAGACGTCATCAGTCGCATGCCGATAGGCAAATTCTATTTTGATCATCCCTCGTATGAAGGGCTTATTAATGCCACGGAGGCTTCCGTCTCAAGCCCTATGTCTATCGTCCTGCAATCTGTCAGCAAATCGAGAAATCAGGATAATACCGGGACACTGGCCACGGTTACCGGCGAATCAACGCCCATTATCGTCAATGGGGTCAATCCATCTGTAACCAGCGGGATTCAGGCAATTTACCTGACGCAAAATAGATTCGCTTTTCGTTCGATACAGACCGGAAAATATATTTCTGTCTCCGCAGAAGGGCATTTATTGGCATCTGCCAGCAATGTGACCGACAGCGAATCCTTTATTTATACCGATTCTGGCAATGGCAATGGGACGCTGCTGTCTCTGTCTACTCGTCGCTATGTCATTATGGATCCTGATACCTATCAAATTTCAGCGACCGGAACAGGCGTTAATAATGATAACGGTCGGTGGACCATGTTATATCCCAATCCGATAGAGTTAGGTGTTGTTAAGTAATCACTGAATACGGAGCCGGAGCTAACCTCCGGTTCCTTCATTTCTCAACGCGGCATCCTGTTCTGATTTTTCGAACAGAGCGATGAGTTTTTTGCGCTATCTTATTTGCCACCGCCCGTTACACTTTCCTTATCAAAAACGCGTGAGGAAATAACATGATCTATTTACGTCAAGCGCAAGATCGCGGACATGCGAATCACGGCTGGCTCGACAGCTGGCACACGTTCTCATTTGCCGATTATTACGATCCTGATTTCATGGGATTTTCGGCACTGCGCGTCATTAATGAAGACGTTATCGAAGGCGGTCAGGGCTTTGGCACACACCCGCATAAAGATATGGAAATTCTGACCTATGTATTGTCCGGTGCGGTTGAACATCAGGACAGCATGGGAAATAAAGAGCAGGTGCCGGCGGGTGAATTCCAGATTATGAGTGCAGGCACGGGCATTCGTCACTCTGAATACAATGCCAGCAAAGACGAACAGCTGCATCTGTATCAAATCTGGATTATCCCGGAAAAAACCGGGCTGACGCCGCGCTACGAGCAGAAGCGCTTTGATGTGCAGCAAGGGCGTCAGCTGGTGCTGTCTCCGGATGCGCGTGAAGGCTCGCTGAAAGTCTTTCAGGACATGACGCTGTGGCGCTGGGCGCTGAAAGCGCAGGAGCAATCGGTGTATCAGATTCAGGCTGACCGTCGCGTCTGGGTTCAGGTGGTGCGCGGTACGGTAGAAATTAACGGTCAGAAGGCGGAAGCCAGCGATGCGTTCGCAGTCTGGGACGAAACGGCGATCTCCGTACACGCCAGCGAGGACAGCGAAATTCTGCTGTTTGATCTGCCGCCAGTATAACGGCGAGTGAGAAAAGTGAAGAAGCCCACGTAGGAAAGGACGCGGGCTTTTTATTTGTCACGACCTGATTTCATCTTTCAGATTCTGCCCCTCAGCCTTTACTTTCCTGACGTTTTTTTTGTTAGACTTAGATTACTGTTTTTCAGGCATTTTAGTCGACGATGAAGAAAAAAAGACCCGTTCTCCAGGACGTTGCTGACCGTGTTGGAATTACCAAAATGACGGTAAGCCGCTATTTGCGTAATCCTACGCAGGTGTCAGCCGCGTTGCAGGAAAAGATCGCTATTGCATTGGATGAGCTGGGCTATATTCCCAATCTCGCGCCGAACATGCTCGCCAGCTCCACCAGTCGGGCGATTGGGGTGCTGTTGCCGTCATTAACCAATCAGGTTTTCGCTGAGGTATTGCGTGGTATTGAACGCACGGCGGAAGCGCACGGTTACCAGACCATGCTGGCGCACTATGGCTATCATCCTGACAGAGAAGAACAGCGTCTGACCTCACTGCTGTCGTATCACATCGATGGGCTTATTCTGGCCGAACGCACCCACACGCCGCGAACGCGCCAGATGCTGGACGTCGCTGGCATTCCGGTGGTGGAACTGATGGATTCTGTTTCGCCCTGCCTGGATATGGCTGTTGGGTTCGATAACGTTGAAGCGGCCCGCCAGATGACGCTGCGTATGGTTGCGCTGGGGCACCGTCATATCGTTTATCTCGGGGCGCGGCAGGATGAGCGTACGATTATGCGCTGCCGGGGCTATGAACAAGCGATGTGGGAAAGCGAGCTCAAGAGCTATTGCGTGATGAGCGAACGGGCATCTTCCTATTCGCTCGGTGGCGAACTGCTGCGGCAGACGCAGGCGGAATACCCGCAGGTCGATAGCGTATTTTGCACCAATGACGATTTAGCCGTCGGCGCAATGTTTGAATGCCAGCGTCAGGGATTGCGCGTGCCGCAAGATATTGGCGTAGCGGGTTTCCACGGACACGACATTGGTCAGGCGATGGTGCCGAAGCTGGCTAGCGTACTGACGCCGCGTGAGCACATGGGGCGCGTTGGCACCGAGCATTTGCTGGCTCGTCTACGGGGCGAGCCAGTGGCGCAGGGCATGGTCGATGTCGGTTTTACCGTGTTGGATGGCGAAAGCCTTTAAGCGGCTGCGTTAGCCTGCCGCGCGCAGTGCGTTAACGCAGCGCTGTACGACTTCTTCCCGGGTGCCGTCAATATCGATCTTCAGGACATCCGGTTCATCGCTGCCCGGTTCTTCCAGCGCATCGAACTGGCTTTTCAGCAGCTCCGTCGGCATGAAGTGGCCTGCTCTGGCTTTGTGACGCTCCAGAATCAGCTCAAAGCTGCCTTTCAAATAGATAAACACCATCTTTTCGTTCCCTTCGCGCAGGCGGTCGCGGTAACGCTTTTTCAGCGCGGAACAGACGATGATGCCAGTCTCGTTTTTGTGTGCCAGGCTATAGGCGACATCGCTAAGACGCTCCAGCCACGGTGCGCGGTCGTCATCGTTCAACGGCGTGCCGCTGGCCATTTTCTGGATATTCGCGCGCGGATGCAGATCGTCGCCGTCAATAAATTTTGCCTGAATGGCGCGGCCAAGTTCAGCGCCAACTGAGGATTTTCCACTGCCTGACACGCCCATCAGAATAATGCTTCGACCTGACATAATTTGATCTCTATCTCAAACTGTAAATTAAATGATACTTAATGGTTCCATACTTTAACATGTTACCCGTATCATGTTACCGGTATCAAATGATGATGTGATACACCTCACAAACAATCAGCCAACCCAGACTGGATGCCCTAAAGAGAGTATTAACGATGACAGAAATCACATCCGCCTATAGCGCCAGTGTGTTATTGACCATTGCCGCAGGCGCAGTCGCACTGTTACTGGTGCTGATTATGCGCTTTAAAATCCACGCGTTCCTCGCACTGACGCTGGTCAGTTTGATCACCGCGCTGGTAACGAAAACGCCTTACGAAAAGATAGTTCCGATGTTGCTCAGTGGTTTCGGTAGCACGCTGGCATCCGTTGCTCTGCTGGTGGGACTGGGGGCCATGATTGGTCGCCTGCTGGAGGTGACCGGCGGCGCTAATGTCTTGGCCGATACCCTGATTAATAAATTTGGCGAACACCGTGCGCCTTTCGCGCTGGGTGTCGCTTCTTTATTGTTCGGTTTCCCGATCTTCTTTGATGCGGGTCTGGTGGTGATGCTGCCGATTATTTTTAGTGTCGCAAAACGCTTCGGTGGTTCGACATTAAAATATGCTTTCCCTGCCGCGGGGGCATTTGCAGCAATGCACGCATTGGTTCCTCCTCATCCTGGCCCGGTTGCTGCCAGCGAATTGTTAGGTGCTAACATTGGGTTGCTGGTCATTATCGGTACAATCATTGCGCTGCCAACCTGGTATTTCGGTGGCTATCTCTATGGCCTGTATGCGGGGAAAAAGTTCGATATCAAGCTGCCGTCAAGTTTTCTGTCTGCTGTTGAAACCGATTCGACGGTTAAACCACCGCGCTTTTCCGTGGTATTGAGCATCCTGTTGCTGCCATTGGTGTTGATCTTCCTTGATACGGGGCTGAATACGCTGACGGTGATGGGTATCGTGAGTGGCGATAATGGCGTAGTACAGTTCTTGCGCATGTTGGGGAAAACGCCGGTTGCGCTATTGATTACGGTATTTTTCGCGCTGATGGTCTTTAGCGGCCGCAAGAGTGGCTCACATCTTGAAAAAATTTGTGACGGGGCGTTAGGACCGATTTGCTCCATTATTCTGGTGACGGGCGCAGGCGGCATGTTCGGCGGCGTCCTGCGTGCTAGCGGCATCGGCAATGCGCTGTCGGGTGCCTTGGCGGATACAGGAATGCCGGTGATAGTGGCGGCGTTTGTCGTGTCGATGGCGTTGCGTGTTGCACAAGGTTCTGCCACGGTAGCGCTGACGACGACAGCCGCGCTGATGGCTCCTACTGTTGCGGCAACCACGGGATTAAGCCAGTTTGACCTGTGCTTTATTGTGGTAGCAATTGCGGGCGGCGCGACCGTGCTGTCGCATGTGAACGATTCCGGCTTCTGGTTGGTCAGTCGTTTCCTCGAAATGGATGAGAAAACGACGCTGAAAACCTGGACGGTGATGGAAACGCTGCTCGGCACCATCGCGTTCCTGCTGGCGGCGATAGGCAGCATTTTGCTCTGATGTGTTTAACCCCTCCCTCTTACAAGGGAAGGTTTTGACATTAATCCGGCGTAAAAATTATGCAGCGGTGATCATGAGCACCGAGTGAGCGGCATGGATGCCGCGAAAGCCAGTGCGGCGTCGGGAACGCCTCACTGGTGGCTCGAAGGGTGATCATGAACGCCGATGGCACCGCGTAGCGGCATGATTTAGCTGGAAGCCTGGGTTCGCAGGGCGGCGGCGACTGAGCGCCCTGCGTCGGGCGCGTGCTACGGAGTAGCATGGAAATTACGGTGTTATCGCGCACGAAACCGTCTCTTAGTTGGCATAAAAATGTGACTAAAACACAGAGGGCAATGACGCGGCTATAACTTCATATAAGCACGCACACCGTCGAGGAACATCTGCGTCGACAGCATCACCAGAATCAATCCCATCAATTTCTCCAGCGCACTCACGCCTTTCTCACCCAGCAAACGCAAGAACACATCTGACATCAGCAGGATGATGAACGAAATCGTCCAGGCGATAAACAGCGCCAGCGTCAGGTGAGGTAGCTGATTAGGGTACTGGTGGGAAAGCAGCATCAGCGCTGCAAGGATCGACGGCCCTGCCACCAGAGGAATCGCCATGGGCACCAGAAACGGCTCTTCGCCGGCTGGCAGACCGCTGCTGTTGCCTTCCTGCGAGGGGAAAATCATACGAATCGCGATGAGGAACAGCACGATACCGCCAGAAATCGACACGGTTTCGGTACGCAGATTCAGGAACGCCAGAATACGTTCACCCGCGAACAGGAAAATCAGCATCAGCCCGAGCGCGATCAGCATTTCACGGATCAACACCACACGTCGGCGTTTGGGATCGAGATGCTTGAGCACGGACATAAAAATCGGCAGGTTGCCGAGTGGATCCATAATGAGCAACAGCAGCACCGTTGCAGAGATCATTTCTGTCATGTTGGTTTTTACTCCCGAAACCTTGTTTCCTGACCTGGGCCATCTTCACGGGCTGGCCAACGTTATTATCCTGTGCCAGGTCGATGATATTAGAATGACTGCTGAAAAATGCCGTACTATCGAATAAATTCACTTGCGACTTGATGTACATTTTGTAAGGCTGAATGACACAATTATTTACGGGTTTACGACACGACACGCGCACCCTCTGCCGCAGATCACTGAGTCAGCAATAACCAGGCGCTATCGACGTTAGCCACAATTTTTTTGTTACCCCCAAAGCAGGACAGTTACCATGAAAAATGTTGGTTTTATTGGCTGGCGCGGTATGGTCGGCTCGGTTCTCATGCAGCGCATGGTGGAAGAACGCGACTTTGATGTGATTCACCCGGTATTCTTCTCGACTTCTCAGCACGGCGAACCTGCTCCGGCGCTGGGCGGTCATAAAGGCGTGTTGCAGGATGCTTATAATATCGATGCACTGCGCGCGCTGGACATCATCATTACCTGTCAGGGCGGCGATTATACCAATGAAGTTTACCCAAAGCTGCGTGAAAGTGGCTGGCAGGGTTATTGGATCGATGCTGCATCCTCACTGCGTATGAAAGATGACGCGATTATTATTCTGGATCCGGTTAACCACGGGGTGATTCAGCAGGGTCTGGATAAAGGCATCAAAACCTTTGCCGGCGGTAACTGTACCGTTAGCCTGATGCTGATGTCATTGGGCGGCCTGTTCGCTAACAATCTGGTTGAGTGGGTTTCTGCCGCGACGTATCAGGCGGCTTCTGGCGGCGGTGCACGTCACATGCGTGAACTGCTGACCCAGATGGGTGCGCTGCACGGTGAAGTGGCGAAAGAGCTACAGGATCCGGCCTCTGCGATTCTGGATATCGAACGTAAAGTCACCGCGCTGACCCGTAGCGGTTCGCTGCCGACCGATAACTTCGGCGTGCCATTGGCGGGTAGCCTGATTCCGTGGATCGACAAACAGCTGGATAACGGCCAGAGCCGCGAAGAGTGGAAAGGTCAGGCGGAAACCAACAAAATTCTGGGCACCAGCAGCGTCATTCCTGTTGACGGTCTGTGTGTACGTGTCGGCGCACTGCGCTGCCACAGCCAGGCGTTCACCATCAAACTGAAGAAAGACGTAGCGCTGCCGGAAATCGAACAACTGCTGGCAACGCACAACGACTGGGTGAAAGTGGTGCCGAACGATCGCGACATCACCATGCGTGAACTGACGCCTGCTGCGGTAACGGGCACGCTCTCCACGCCAGTGGGGCGTCTGCGTAAGCTGAACATGGGGCCGGAATACCTGTCCGCCTTTACGGTCGGCGATCAGCTGCTGTGGGGAGCCGCTGAACCGCTGCGCCGTATGCTGCGCATCCTGCTGTAGTTATCTTGATGTAGTTATCTTGCTTTCTGGCGCAACAGCGGTTGGTGTTGCGCCAGTTTCTACTCGTATGTCTTCGAGAACCGCGACGGGCCGGGCATTTCAGAGCGGCCAGCGTCCAAGGCGGGTATCACTCACTGTGACTTTCAGCAAAGAACCAGACCTCTTTGTTGCAGGCACTGGTTTAGCTGATCCACTTTATCTTTAGCCGTCGTGGTGCAGATAAAACGTGGGTTTTCATGTAAATAGACGTCGCCGTTCTGAAGTAATCCTACTTCAAGCAGCTGCAATTCAGCTTGTTGTAACTGTTGCTGTAACACTGGCAGGTAAAAACCGGATGCATCATAAAAGAACTCTTCAGGCGTGATGTCTCCGATTGGGAAACCCTGTTCGTCAAACAAACTGTCTATAGATAACGCGATCCCTGCTTGCTTAATAGGGGTTAAAGCTTCCAGAGCCCGCAGATCAAATTCTTTCCATTCGATATAACAAAGAAAATCTTCCCCCAATAAATCATCCAGCCAATAGATCTGTGCATATTCGCCATGCGATTTATTCAATGCTGGCGTAATGATGTCTTGTGCTGAAAATCCGGGCACTGCCTGTTCAAATGCGGCATAAAGTGCGGTATCGGTCATAACGCCTCCTTGTATTGATAAACTGATTTTGCTCTGCCGTCACGGTAGCCTGCTATCTGGCCCACAACGCCTTTATTTCCCCATCATGCCACGCTATCCAGCTGTTCCAATGCCTGGCGGGGTGAAATCAGCGGGACGCGCACTTCGACCCGGGTGAATTTATCCGCTTCGCTGACCACCGTGATGCCATAGCGGTTGCCGTAGCGTGCTTTGATACGGCGATCGACCAAATTCATGCCTAGCCCATCGCCGCCGCTGCGAGGCTGATAGGTGCCGGCGTTATCTTCTACTGACAGCTCCAGCGTGTTGGCGTGCAGGCGTCCGCTGATGTGGATGTGCCCACTTTCAATCATCTGTGAGATACCGTGCTTAATCGCATTTTCGACAATCGGTTGCAGGGAAAACGCGGGTAATCGTGCCTCACGCAGCGCTTCCGGCAGAGAAATGTCTACCGTCAGATGATCGGCAAAGCGCGCTTTCTCGATTTCGAGATAGGCGTTAACGTGCTCCAGCTCGTCATTGAGCGACACCTCATCGTTGCTGCGCTTGAGGTTTTTACGGAAAAACGTCGACAGAGACAGCACTAACTGACGGGCGTGAGCAGGATCGCGCCGTATCACGGCGGACAGCGTATTCAGCGCGTTAAACAGAAAATGCGGGTTGACCTGTGCGTGCAGCAGCTTGATTTCCGACTGGGCCAGCAGCTGTTTCTGCTGTTCAAAACGGCCTGTCAGAATCTGTGCGGAAAGCAGGTGTGCGATCCCTTCGCCCAGCGTACGGTTAATGCTGGAAAACAGCTTATTCTTGGGCTCATAAAGCTTGATCGTGCCGACAACGCGCTGATCTTCGCCACGCAGCGGGATCACCAGCGTAGAACCGAGTTTGCAGTGTGATGACACCGAACAGGTATAAGACACCTCGTTGCCGTCGGCATACACCACCTGATTGTTGTCTATCGCCCGGCGCGTGTGTGATGAAGTGATAGGGGCACCAACATTGTGGTGGTCGTCGCCTAGACCGATGAAGGCCAGCAGTTTGTCGCGATCGGTAATCGCCACGGCACCGACGCCCAGCTCTTCATACAAAATGCGGGCAACGCGCATACTGTTCTGTGGGTTGAATCCCTGACGCAGCGCCCCTTCGGCGCGGGCGGCGATTTGCAGCGCCTTGGCGGAAAACGCAGAAGTGTATTTTTCAAAAATGGCGCGTCTGTCGAGCAGAATGCGCATAAACATAGCTGAACCGATGGTATTGGTGATCATCATCGGCAGCGCAATATCCCTCACCAGCTCTGCGGCGTTATCAAATGGACGCGCGACCAGTAGGATAATCGCCATTTGCAAACATTCTGCAACCAGTGCGGTCAGGCCGACGACGAGGGGCTGAAACAGGAGATCGATACGATTACGGCGTGCCAGATAGCGATGCAGTAACCCGCCGAGCAGGCCTTCGGCGATGGTCGACAGCATACAGGCCAGCGCGGTCATGCCGCCCATCGAATAGCGGTGTAATCCGCCCGTTAACCCGACGAGAAAGCCAACGGAAGGGCCGCCCAGCATGCCTCCGAGCACGGCACCGGTCGCACGGGTATTGGCAATCGAATCGTCTATATGCAGACCGAAGTAGGTTCCCATAATGCAAAACACGGAAAAAACCAGATAGCAGACCAGCTTGTGCGGCAGACGGATAGTGACCTGCATGAGCGGGATAAATAGCGGTGTCTTGCTGAGCAAATAGGCGATAACCAGATAAACACACATCTGCTGTAACAGGGAAAGAATCAGATCAACCTGGCTAACCATGGGCGGGGTCTCTTCACACGAAATCCTCCAAATTGTACTGCTTTTTGCCAGTGGACGAATCGATCTTTAAACAAAAGATGCTAATTATCTCGTGTCATAACTTATTCATATAAATATAAACGGAAAAATTTCATCCGTTCTCTGATATTTCTCGGTTCTTTGACTACGCTGAATTAGGGGGCGTGGCTCAAGAACTCTTTCATACTATTCATTATTTTTACACGTCGCCGTTATTCATTAGCAAGCTAATAACCCGTTATTTTTATTGGTTTTTTGTTAAAAATAAGTAGCGGGAGAATATAAGTGCAACGTAATGCGCTTTTATATTACTTATTTATTTAATTCAAATGGTTAATCAGAGGATGGATACCATGTCAGCGTTTTCTGATGCGATTAATTCACTTATTTCCGGGCATTATGCCGATCCGTTTTCGCTGTTAGGTATGCATCATTCTTCTAAAGGCCTTGAAGTTCGGGCACTGCTGCCGGATGCGCAGGCAGCCTGGGTGGTTGATGCCAGCAATGGACGAAAAATTGTCGAGCTGGAACGTATAGACGAACGCGGTTTTTTTTGTGGTCTGGTGCCGCGCCGGAAAAATGCCTTCCGTTATCAATTGGCCGTGACCTGGCGTGAAGAAACCTGGGTGATTGAAGATCCTTACCGCTTTGGCCCGCTGTTGCAGGATATGGACATCTGGCTGTTGGCCGAAGGCACCCACCTGCGGCCTTACGAGCGGCTGGGTGCCCATCTGGAAACGCTGGACGGGGTTGAAGGCACGCGTTTTGCCGTCTGGGCACCGAATGCGCAGCGCGTCTCGGTGGTGGGGCAGTTCAACTTCTGGGACGGTCGACGTCACCCGATGCGGCTGCGTAGAGAAAACGGCATTTGGGAACTGTTTCTGCCCGATGTGAAAGCGGGGCAGCTCTACAAATATGAAATGATCGACAGCCACGGGAACGTCCGGTTAAAGGCCGACCCGTATGCGTTTGAAGCACAGATGCGCCCCGATACCGCATCGCTGATTACGCTACTGCCTGAGAAAGTCCCGACCAGCGATGCCCGGCGTGAGGCGAACAGCCTGCGTTCACCTATCTCCATTTATGAAGTTCATCTCGGTTCCTGGCGGCGGCATACGGATAACAATTTCTGGCTGAGCTATGAGGAACTGGCGAAGCAGCTGATTGATTACGTGCAGTATATGGGCTTCACGCACGTGGAGCTGATGCCGATTAACGAACATCCGTTCGATGGCAGCTGGGGTTATCAACCTCTGGGGCTCTATGCGCCAACGCGCCGTTTCGGCACCGCACAGGATTTCAGAGCGTTTGTTGATGCGCTCCATGACGCGGGCATTAACGTCCTGCTGGACTGGGTGCCGGGGCATTTTCCGGGCGACGAATACGGTTTGGCACAGTTTGACGGCACCGCGCTGTATGAATACGCCGATCCGCGCGAAGGCTATCATCAGGACTGGAACACGCTGATTTATAACTATGGCCGTCATGAAGTGCGTAACTATCTGGCGGGCAACGCGCTGTTCTGGATGGAACGCTATGGCATTGATGGACTGCGGGTGGACGCCGTGGCTTCCATGATTTACCGCGACTACAGCCGTAGCGAAGGGCAGTGGGTGCCGAACCATTACGGCGGTAAAGAGAACCTCGAAGCGATTGCGTTTCTGCGCTACACCAACCACATGCTGGGCCATGCCGCGCCTGCGGCGATCACGCTGGCCGAAGAGTCTACCGATTATCCGGGCGTCACGCTGCCGCCGGACTGCAACGGTTTAGGGTTTCACTACAAGTGGAATATGGGCTGGATGCACGACACGCTGACCTATATGCAGCACGATCCGGTTCACCGCAAATACCATCACGATTTGCTGACATTCGGCATGCTGTACGCCTATAGCGAGAACTTTGTGCTGCCGCTGTCTCACGATGAAGTGGTGCACGGCAAGCGCTCGCTGTTGGATCGCATGCCCGGCGATGTCTGGCAGAAATTTGCCAATTTACGCGCGTATTACGGCTTTATGTGGGCGTATCCCGGCAAGAAGCTGCTGTTTATGGGCGGCGAATTTGCACAAGGGCGTGAATGGAACCACGACGCCAGTCTGGACTGGCATTTGCTGGATGAGCCGGAAGGCTGGCACCGCGGCGTGCAGACGCTGGTGCGCGATCTCAACCATTGTTATCGCCAACAGCCGCCGCTGTATCAGCTGGATTTTCAGCCGCAGGGCTTTGAATGGCTGGTGGTGGATGACCGGGAAAACTCGGTCTTTGCCTTTGTGCGGCGTGACGAGCAGGGCAACGAAGTGCTGGTGGTTAGCAACTTTACGCCGGTTCCACGCTATGGATACCGCATCGGTATCAACCAGCCCGGCGGCTGGCGGGAAGCGATCAATACGGATTCTGGCTATTACAACGGCAGCAATCTGGGCAATGTCGGAACGATTTACAGCGAGGAACGGGGCAGCCATCAGCGCCAGCATTCTCTTGTGCTGACCATTCCGCCGCTTGCCACGCTGTATCTGGTGAAGGAGGCGTGAATGGCGGAATTACAGACGGGTAAGCCGACGCCGCTGGGAGCCAGTTTTGATGGACAGGGCGTGAATTTCGCGCTGTTTTCGGCGGATGCCGAGCGGGTCGAACTGTGTGTTTTTGATGAACGCCAGCAGGAACAGCGCATCGAGCTGACCGCACGCAGCGGCGATATTTGGCACGGCTACCTTCCCGCTGCACAGCCGGGGCTACGCTATGGTTTCCGGGTCGACGGGCCGTTTGAACCGTCTCAGGGGCTGCGCTTCAACCCGAATAAACTGCTACTGGATCCCTACGCGCGCCAGCTTGACGGCTGGGTAGTGGATGATGATTCCCTGCAAGGCGGCATTGACCAGCGGGATGAACGCGATAGCGCTGACATCATGGCGAAGTGCGTGGTCACGACGGAAGAGTACGACTGGCAGGGCGACCAACATCCGCACACGCCCTGGAGTCAGACGGTGATTTATGAGGCGCACGTACGCGGCCTGACACAGCTGCATCCCGATATTCCCGAAGACATTCGCGGTAGCTATGCCGCGTTGGGTCACCCGGTGATGATTGACTATCTGACGTCGCTGGGCATCACGGCGCTGGAGCTGCTCCCGGTACAGCAACATGCCGATGAGCCCCGTCTTCAGCAACTGGGGCTGCGTAATTACTGGGGCTATAACGTGCTGCTGCCCTTCGCCGTAGATAACAGTTTGGCCGCGGGTGACGATGCGCTGAATGAATTTCGGGATGCGGTGAAAGCGCTGCATAACGCAGGTATCGAAGTCATTCTGGATGTGGTGTTCAACCACAGCGCTGAACTGGACGTCGAAGGCCCCACGCTGTGCCAGCGCGGTATCGATAATCGCAGTTATTACTGGCTGAGTGAAAACGGGGAATACCATAACTGGACCGGCTGCGGCAATGTGCTGCGCCTGAACCATCCGGCGGTCATTGATTGGGTGATGGACTGCCTGCACTTCTGGCGCGAAGTCTGCCACGTTGACGGTTTTCGCTTCGATCTGGCAACGGTGCTGGGGCGTACCCCGGATTTTACCGCCGCCGCGCCGCTGCTGTCCGCCATGAAAAATGATAGCCGCTTACAGGGCTGCAAGCTGATTGCCGAACCGTGGGACATCGGGCATGGCGGTTATCAGTTAGGTCAGTTCCCGACGCCGTTCGCGGAGTGGAGCGACCGCTACCGCGACGATATGCGTCGCTTTTGGCTGCACGGTGACATTTCCCTCGGCGCGTTCGCCCGTCGCTTTGCTGCCTCCAGCGACATCTTCCAGCAGCGTGACCGCCTGCCTTACGCCTCCGTCAACAAACTGACGGCCCATGACGGCTTTACGCTGCGCGATGTCGTGAGTTTTAACCACAAGCACAACGACGCCAACGGCGAGGGTAATCGCGACGGCACCGACAGCAACTTCAGTAATAACCACGGCACGGAAGGTCTGGAAGCGGACGACGACATCCTCCAGCGTCGGCTGGCCAGCCAGAAGGCGCTGCTGACGACGCTGATTCTGTCACAGGGAACGCCCATGCTGCTGGCGGGCGATGAACTGGGGCACAGCCAGCAGGGCAACAACAACGCCTACTGTCAGGATAACGAATTGACCTGGCTGCACTGGGAAAACGCGAACCGCGAACTGCGCGAGTTTGTCGCCGGATTGATCCAACTGCGCCGCGCGATCCCTGCATTACAGCAGGAGACGTGGTGGCAAGAAGGGGACGGCGCAGTGCAGTGGCTGAACAGAGAAGGTCAGCCTTTGACGCCGCAGCAGTGGGAGCATGGGGAACATCAGCTACAGGTTTTACTGTCCGGTCGCTGGCTCGTGGTGTTTAACGCCAGCCTGCATACCGGTGCGTTCATTTTGCCAGAAGGCCACTGGCAGGTTTCACCGCCGTTTGATGAGACGAACCCGCCCGAGGGCGGAATTTGGCACGGACAAGCGCAGGCGGTATGCGTCTTGATAAAACAGACCGCCTAAGCGCAAGCCATTAAAAGAATAATCAGGAGATAGCCATGGTGAATAACGACAAGCATGACCCTCTGATGTTGGCAAGACAACTCCCTCTGAAATCCGTGGCATTAATTCTGGCCGGAGGCCGTGGAACGCGATTGAAAGGGCTGACGGCGCTGCGTGCCAAGCCTGCCGTCCACTTTGGCGGCAAATTTCGCATTATTGATTTCGCGCTTTCTAACTGTCTGAATTCCGGTATCCGCCGTATTGGTGTGATTACCCAATATCAGTCGCATACGCTGGTACAGCATATTCAGCGCGGCTGGTCATTTCTGAATGCGGAAATGAACGAATTTGTTGATTTGCTTCCCGCTCAGCAGCGTCATTCTACCGATCACTGGTATCGGGGAACGGCGGATGCGGTTTGTCAGAATCTCGACATCATTCGGCGCTACCGTGCGGAGTATGTGGTGATCCTCGCGGGCGATCACATCTACAAGATGGACTACTCACGTATGCTCATCGATCACGTAGAGAAGGGGGCGGAATGTACCGTTGCCTGCCTGCCCGTGCCGCTGGAAGAAGCCAGCGCCTTTGGCGTCATGAGTGTGGACAAACAGCACCGCATTCTCGATTTTGCCGAAAAGCCGGATAACCCGACGCCGATGCCGGATAACCCCGACATGGCGCTCGCGAGCATGGGGATCTATGTTTTTAATGCAGACTATCTTTATCAATTGCTGGAAGCGGATCGTAATGCGCCGGACTCTAACCACGATTTCGGGCAGGACCTGATCCCGAAGATCGTCTCGCAGCGTCTGGCCTGGGCGCACCCTTTCACCCTGTCGTGCGTCACGTCGGGTGAAGATGAAAACCAGTATTGGCGGGATGTCGGCACGCTGGAAGCCTACTGGCGTGCCAATCTCGATCTGGCGTCCGTCACGCCGGAGCTGGATGTGTACGATCGGCACTGGCCGATTCGTTCCGCGATTGAATCGCTGCCGCCAGCCAAATTTGTTCAGGACCGTTCCGGCAGCCATGGCATGACGATGAACTCGCTGGTATCGGGAGGCTGCATCGTCTCCGGCTCTGTCGTCACGCATTCGGTGCTGTTCCCGCGCGTGCGGGTCAATTCATTTTGCAGTATCGATTCGACGGTAATTTTGCCGGATGTCAACGTAGGGCGCTCCTGTCGTTTACGCCGTTGTGTGATCGATCGCGCCTGCCACTTGCCGGAAGGCATGGTGATTGGTGAAAACGCGGAAGAGGATAGCCGCCGTTTTTACCGTTCGGAAGAGGGGATCGTGCTGGTCACGCGATCGATGTTGGAAAAGCTGTAAACACCATCGGAACAAAACGGGAGTAATAATGCGGGTCTTACATGTTTGTTCAGAGCTCTTTCCACTGTTGAAAACCGGTGGACTGGCGGATGTGGCTGGTGCGTTGCCCGGCGCGCAGATTGCGGCGGGGATGGATGTCCGCGTCATCCTGCCTGCCTTCCCCGATCTGAAAAAAGGCATCGCCAACATACAGGTTGTGCGTGAGCTGGATACCTTCGCCGGGCACGTCACGCTGCTGTTCGGCCATTTTAACGGCGTCGGTATTTATTTGATTGATGTGCCTGAGCTGTATGAGCGTGCGGGCAGCCCTTATCACGACCCGGCGCTTTACGCTTATGCCGATAACTATCTGCGATTTGCGCTGCTGGGGTGGATGGGATGCGAAATGGCGTGCGGCCTGGATCACTATTGGCGGCCCGATATCGTGCATGCCCATGACTGGCACGCGGGGCTGACCTGCGCCTATCTGGCGGCGCGTAACCGTCCGGCGAAATCGGTCTTTACCGTCCACAACCTTGCTTATCAGGGGCTGTTTGATGCCCGGCATATGCCGAATATCCAACTGCCGAGCGATTTCTTTCAGGTGTACGGGCTGGAATTTTACGGCCAGATTTCCTATCTCAAGGCGGGATTGTACTACGCTGACCATATCACGACCGTGAGCCCAACCTACGCGCATGAGATTACGCTGCCGGCGTATGGCTACGGTATGGAAGGCTTGCTGAAGGCGCGTGAAGAGGAAGGACGCCTGTCCGGTATCCTCAATGGCGTAGACGAGATGATTTGGAACCCGGCGCACGATCCTTTACTGACTAATCATTACAGCCGTGATGCGCTGGCGAATAAAGCGGAAAACAAGCGCCATCTGCAAACGGCAATGGGCCTGAAGGTTGACGACAAGGCGCCGATTTTTGCCATCGTCAGCCGTCTGACCAGCCAGAAAGGGCTCGATATCGCGCTTAGCGCGATACCGGATCTGCTGGAGCAGGGCGGGCAACTGGTGGTACTGGGCGCAGGAGATGCCGATTTGCAGGAAGGCTTTCTGGCTGCGGCGGCCGAATATCACGGGCAGGTTGGCGTACAGATTGGCTATCACGAAGCTTTCTCGCACCGCATTATTGGCGGCGCGGATGTCATCATGGTGCCCAGCCGGTTTGAACCTTGCGGGTTAACCCAGCTCTATGGCCTGAAATATGGCACGTTGCCGCTGGTACGCCGTACCGGCGGGCTGGCGGATACGGTATCAGACTGTTCGCTGGAGAATCTGGCGGATGGGCTGGCAAGCGGGTTTGTCTTTAACGATTGCAGCGTGGGGTCGCTATCCCGCGCGATTCGTCGTGTGTTTGTGCTGTGGTCCCGACCTACGCTATGGCGCTATGTGCAGCGTCAGGCAATGGCGATGGACTTTGGTTGGCAGGTTTCTGCTCAGGCTTATGGTGCGCTATATCAACGCTTGTATACCCACTAGTTTTCCTGCTGCGCGTCATCCTCGTGCAATCTGAAAACGACAGGGTATGGTAACACTCACTTGGGAATGAATATTATGAACTCTCCGTTTATCTATACTTCGCCAACGATCAGTGTGGAAGCGCTGAAACACTCTATTGCTTACAAGCTCATGTTTACCGTGGGGAAAGATCCCTCCATTGCGAATAAACATGACTGGCTGAACGCCACGCTGCTGGCCGTGCGTGACCGGATGGTGGAACGCTGGCTGCGCTCGAACCGCGCACAGCTGTCGCAGGATGTGCGACAGGTGTATTACCTGTCGATGGAATTTTTGCTGGGGCGGACGCTGTCGAACGCGCTGCTGGCGATGGGATTGTATGACGATCTGAAAGCGGCGCTGGATGGCATGGGGCTGGAACTGGACGATCTGCTACAGGAAGAAAATGATCCCGGCTTAGGGAACGGTGGTCTGGGGCGTCTGGCGGCCTGTTTTCTGGACTCGCTGGCGACGATGGCGCTGCCGGGACGCGGCTACGGTATTCGCTACGAATACGGCATGTTCAAACAGAATATTGTTAACGGCAAGCAGGCGGAATCGCCGGACTACTGGCTGGAATACGGCAACGCATGGGAATTCCCGCGTCACAGCACGCGCTACAAAGTGCGCTTCGGCGGCCGAATCCAGCAGGAAGGCAGTAAAATGCGCTGGCTGGAAACGGAAGAGGTTATCGCGTGCGCTTACGACCAAATCATTCCCGGTTTTGATACGGATGCCACCAATACGCTGCGCCTGTGGGGCGCGCAGGCCAGTAACGAAATCAATCTGGGTAAATTCAATCAGGGCGACTATTTTGCGGCGGTAGAAGATAAAAACCACTCGGAAAACGTGTCGCGCGTGCTGTATCCCGATGACTCTACCTATTCAGGTCGCGAGCTGCGTCTGCGTCAGGAATACTTTCTGGTTTCGGCCACGGTGCAGGACATCCTGAACCGCCACTGGATGATGCATAAAACGTACAGCAATTTGGCGGAGAAGTTCGCCATCCACCTGAACGATACTCACCCGGTGCTGGCTATCCCTGAGTTGATGCGTTTGCTGATCGATGAGCACAAATTCAAATGGATAGAGGCGTGGACCGTGGTGAGGAAAGTCTTCTCCTACACCAACCATACGCTGATGCAGGAAGCGCTGGAAACCTGGCCTGTCGATATGCTGGGCAAAATCCTGCCGCGCCATCTGCAATTGATTTTCGAAATTAACGAACATTTTCTGGAATACGTTCAGAAAGAAGCGCCTGATGACAACGATCTGCTGGCGCGGGTTTCCATCATTGATGAAAACAACGGGCGTAAGGTGCGGATGGCGTGGCTGGCCGTGGTCGCCAGCCATAAGGTCAACGGCGTATCGGAGCTGCATTCGGATCTGATGGTGCAGTCTCTGTTTGCCGATTTCGCCCGCCTCTTCCCTAATCGGTTCTGTAACAAGACCAACGGTGTGACGCCACGTCGCTGGCTGGCGCTCGCCAACCCATCGCTCTCCAAGCTGCTGGATGACACGATAGGCCAGACCTGGCGTACCGACCTGAGCCAACTGAGCGAGCTGAAACAGCACATCGATTATCCGGCGTTTGTGCAGAAAATCAGTAAGGTGAAGCTGAAGAACAAAGTGCGCTTAGCGACCTATATGGCGGAAACGCTGAATATTGTGGTTAACCCTGAGTCGCTGTTTGATGTGCAGATTAAGCGCATTCACGAATACAAACGGCAACTGCTGAATGTATTGCACATCATCACGCTCTATAACCGCATTAAAGACGATCCAGAAGTTGCGCGAGTGCCGCGCGTCGCCATCTTTGCAGGCAAGGCGGCCTCGGCCTATTACATGGCGAAGCACATTATTAACCTGATCAACGACGTTGCGAAGGTGATCAACAACGATCCGGCACTGCACGATCGGCTGAAAGTGGTCTTCATCCCGAACTACAGTGTGAGTCTGGCACAGTTGATCATCCCGGCAGCCGATCTCTCTGAACAGATCTCGCTGGCGGGGACGGAAGCATCCGGGACCAGTAATATGAAGTTTGCCCTGAACGGCGCGCTGACGATTGGCACGCTGGATGGGGCGAATGTCGAAATGCTGGAACACATTGGCGAAGAGAACATGTTTATCTTTGGCAATACGGCTGAGCAGGTCGAAGCGCTGCGTCAGAGCGGCTATAACCCGCGACAGTATTACGATCAGGATGAAGAACTACGCCGTGTACTGACACAAATTACCACGGGTGTCTTCAGCCCTGATGACAGCCGACGCTACAGCGACCTGTTTGATTCACTGGTGAATTTTGGCGATTACTACCAGCTACTGGCGGACTATCGCAGCTATGTGGATACGCAGGATCGGGTGGATGAGCTGTATGAGAAAAAGGACGAATGGGCGCGTTGTGCCGTCCAGAATATTGCCAACATGGGCTATTTCTCGTCCGACCGCACCATCGGCGAATATGCAGCAGATATCTGGAATATTAAGCCGATACGGTTGTGATTGTGTGCCGGTGATATGAAAAAGCGCCGTAGGTTTTTGCCTACGGCGCTTTTGTATTTGCGGCAGTAAAAGACGCTGCGGTAACCGCCGATTAACCCGCTTTTGCCAGTTGCTGTTGGCGGTGGTTGGCTAACCAGTCGCTGATGCGTTGTTTCTGCGCGTCATTCAGGCGCATGCCCAGCTTGGTGCGGCGCCAGATGACGTCGTCCAGCGTGACGGCCCATTCTTTCTCGACCAGATAGCGCAGTTCCGCTTCATACAGGTCATGACCGAAATCTTCACCCAGATCGCCGAGGCCTTTCACGTCTGTCAGAATCAGTTCGCTGTTTGAACCGTAGGTACGGCTGTAACGGCGCGTCAGTGATTCCGGCAGGTTGAAGCGGCGACGCAGCGCGGCGGCATAGTCATCACGTGTGCCTGCGATATCACCACCCGGCAGGACTGCTTCTTTCGTCCAGGCTTTACCCGCTTGCGGATAGTATTTGTGCAGTTTTTCCAGCGCGTGTTCTGCCAGCTTACGATACGTCGTCAGCTTGCCGCCAAATACGGAAAGCAGCGGAGCCTGGCCGTTATCATCATCGACCGACAGCGTGTAATCACGGGTAATCGCCTGCGGAGAATCGGACTCGTCATCGCAGAGCGGACGCACGCCGGAGTAGGTCCAGACGATGTCGTCACGTGTAAGTTGCTGTTTGAAATGGTCGTTATACACATCCAGCAGATAGCCAACTTCGTTATCATCGATCTTCACATCGTGCGGATTGCCTTTGTATTCCACGTCGGTTGTGCCGATGATCGAGTAGTCATCCTGCCACGGGATCACGAAGACAATACGGTGATCTTTGTTTTGCAGAATATACGCCTGCGGCTGGTTATGGACTTTTGGCACCACGATGTGGCTGCCTTTGATCAAACGGATGCCGTAAGGCGATTTCAGTTGCAGTCCGTCATCAAAGAATTCTTTCACCCACGGGCCAGTGGCGTTCACCAGGCCTTTGGCACGCCAGGTAAAGGTTTCGCCGGTCAGTGAATCAACCGCATCCACAATCCATACGCCTTGCTCACGGCGGGCACGGGTGACTTTGGTGCGGGTACGGACTTCGCCGCCGCGTTTTGTCACTTCCTGCGCGTTTAACACCACCAGACGCGCATCATCCACCCAGCAGTCCGAATATTCAAAGCCCTGCTTCAGTTCAGGCTTAAGCACGGAATCCGCACCGAATTTCAGTCCCTTACTGGCAGGCAGGCTGACGCGTTTACCAATGTTGTCGTACATGAACAGGCCGATACGAATCATCCAGGCCGGACGGAGGTGCGGCTGATGGGGCAAACGAAAGCGCATTGGGAAGATGATGTGTGGGGCCATTTTCAGCAGCGTTTCGCGCTCAGACAGCGCTTCGCTGACCAAACGAAACTCATAGTGTTCAAGGTAACGCAGGCCGCCGTGAATCAGCTTGGAGCTGGCGGAGGACGTGGCACAGGCAAGATCCTGCGCTTCCAACAACAGGACTGATAACCCTCGCCCAGCCGCATCTGCGGCGATGCCTGCACCGTTAATTCCGCCGCCGATAACGATTAGATCTTTGGTTTCCACGTTTCTTCCTCCACCCTCGAATAAATCAAAATGTTCGTTTTCGAGCATTATAATAATCGAAAACAAACAAATCAGCCAATGGTTAACCAAATAAAAACATTTATGCGTGATGGAGCTAACAATATGATGATAATTGTCACATTAAAATAAGGGATAATAAGGGTTTTGGGACTATCTTGGACGGCAAGCCCGGTCGGGGTTACGACTGCTCTATATATTGGCTGAAGCGCAGGAGATAGCCATCAGGGTCCTGAACCAGAAATTCTCTCTGGCAGGCTTGGGTTGGCTCTGTCTTATCTTCGCCAGTTTCTATTGTGTAATAGTTATCTCTCAGCGGTCGGTAAAGCGGAATGTGGTGATGTGCCAGACTGTCTACTAGGGGCATTACGTCGTCCACCTCAATCTGAAGATTGATACCGCGTCCCAAAGGTTTGATTAGCTCCCCTGTTTTCCATCCTCCCTCGTGAAACGCTTCCAACATCAGCTGCGCTTCACCCAGGCTAAGATAGACAAAATCTGGGTTCTCACGGCGGATCGTTACGGTGAAACCTAGTATGTGCACATAAAAATGTATCGAAGCGGAAAAATCCGTCACCGTGAGTTCAGGTACCATGCGGTTCCAGTAAGTCTGTGTCATATAGTTACCGTTTTTATCGTCACACTTCACGTTAGTGAAGCACTGTTTTTATAAATAACCTTATAATCATATAGGTTTTATGCCGCTGAAGGCGGGTTACAATGACGCCAGTTGTTACTAACATCCTGTCCATTATTAACAAGGTTGTCACTTTCGATGGAACAATTTGAAGCTATTAGTATTGAGCAAGCCCATTCCCGCTGGCAGGAAGGGGGCGTTGTCGTTGATATTCGCGATCCACAGAGCTTTGCCGCGGCCCATGTTCCCGGCGCGACGCACCTGACCAACGAGACGCTCTCTGACTTTGTACGCGGCGCTGACTTTGAAGCACCGGTCATGGTGATTTGCTACCACGGCATTAGCAGCCGCAATGCGGCACAGTACCTGATTAGCCTGGGGTTCGATTCGGTGTACAGTATCGATGGTGGCTTTGAAGCCTGGCAAAATCGCTACCCGCAAGACACGCAGGCGCAAGCCTGATCGCATGACGATGACAGAATTTTTATTATCATGTTCCTAACTCAACCCACCCACTGGCGCTTCCCGCTATGATGATTCGCGTTATTGCTCTCTCCAACCCGCGTCTGGCTCAGGCATTTGTTGATTACATGCGTACGCAGCAGGTCCATCTGGAGATGCGGCCCCAGGGGCATGAAGCTGAGCTGTGGCTGGAGGATGAAACCCAACTGGGCAAGGTTCAGGAAGCGCTGGAAATTTTTCTGCGTGACCCGACGAACCCGCGCTATCTGGCGGCCAGTTGGCAAACCGGATCGATGGACACCGGTATTCAATACCAACGCTACTCTTACCTGCAAACGCTGAAACAAAAGGCAGGGCCGCTGACGCTATCCGTGATGGTCGTGACGATTGCGGTGTTTATCCTGATGCAGATTTCAGGCTATGAGAGCGTGATGACGTGGCTGGCGTTCCCGGCGGAGGGGCAGCAGCTACAGCTGTGGCGCTGGTTCAGTCATGCTTTGTTGCACTTTTCCCTGCTGCACATTTTGTTCAATCTGATGTGGTGGTGGTATCTGGGGGGACCGGTTGAAAAAGTGTTGGGGACCGGCAAGCTGCTGGTCATCACGCTGGTTTCCGCGCTGGTCAGCGGCTGGGCGCAGTCTTGGTTCAGCGGCACGTATTTTGGCGGCCTGTCTGGCGTAGTTTATGCCCTGATGGGCTATGTCTGGCTGCGAGGGGAAAGGGAGCCTGACGGCTACTTATCTATGCCGCGTAGTCTGATGGCTTTCGCTTTACTGTGGCTGGTCGCCGGATATTTCGATATTTTAGGCATGTCGATCGCCAATGCGGCGCATGTGGCTGGGCTGATTGTCGGGCTATTGATGGCCTTTTGGGACACGTATAATAAAACCAACCCCCGGTAAACCGGGGCGTCTTAGGGGATAAATGTGAAGCAGACACAACGGCATGACGCCATTATTGAACTGGTGCGTCGGCAGGGGTATGTCAGTACTGAAGAGCTGGTGGATCATTTTGCGGTGAGCCCGCAGACCATCCGTCGCGATCTGAACGATCTGGCCGAACAGAATAAAATCCATCGCCACCACGGCGGCGCGGCCTTGCCGTCCAGTTCAGTGAATACGGCCTACCATGACCGTAAAATGATGTGGTCGGACGAAAAAGCGCGCATTGCCCGTCGGGTGGCGAGCCAGATTCCAGACGGTGCCACCTTGTTTATCGATATCGGCACCACGCCTGAAGCGGTGGCCTATGCGCTCATGCAGCATAAGGATCTGCGCGTGGTGACCAATAACCTGAACGTGGCAACGCTGCTGACGGCAAAAGAGGATTTTCGCCTGATTTTGGCCGGTGGCGAAGTGCGCACCCGTGATGGCGGTATCATGGGCGAGGCGACGCTGGATTTTATCTCTCAGTTCCGTCTGGATTTCGGCATTTTGGGTATCAGCGGTATTGACATGGATGGGTCATTACTGGAGTTTGATTACCATGAAGTGCGCACAAAACGGGCGATTATTGAAAATTCTCGCTGCGTCATGCTGGTGACGGATCATTCCAAATTTGGCCGTAATGCGATGGTGAATTTGGGCAACATGGATTTGATCGACTATCTTTTTACCGATCAGTCACCACCGCCCAGCGTACTGAAAATCATTGAACAACATAAGGTACAGTTGGAGTTGTGTTGAGCCCGATGTGCCTTTTCCATGACGGACAACGGAGGAGGCACGATGTCAGATTCTTCAAGAAAGTCGGGTTCTACAAAGCGATCAGGTTCGTCAACACGTTCTGCGGCTGCAAGAAAGCCAGATGCTTCAACGCAGCCTGTTTCCTCCTCTCATCCCGCCATTGCCTTTGATGCATCAGAATTTGCCACCGCGCTGCGCCGCCAACAGCGGCTCGGTGGCGTCGCGTCGCTTAACGCGATGACGCCAGTGCAGTGCTGGCGCGCCATCAGCCTTGCACTGTCTGAACAGTTGTTGATGCATACCGCGTCGCCAGCGTCTTCCACTACCAATACGCCTCAGCGCCATGTGAACTACCTGTCGATGGAGTTTCTGCCCGGTCGCCTGACGGGCAACAACCTGCTGAATCTGGGATGGTATGACGCCGTTGCTGCCGCGCTCGCCGAGCAGGGGCTGAACCTGAGCGATATCCTTGAACAGGAAACCGATCCGGGCTTAGGCAACGGTGGATTAGGTCGGCTGGCGTCCTGCTTTCTGGATTCGATGGCGACGGTGGGGCAGCCTGCAACGGGGTATGGTCTCAACTATCAGTATGGCCTGTTTCGTCAGCACTTTGCGCAAGAAAAGCAGCAGGAAACCGCCGATGACTGGCAGCGTGACGCCTATCCGTGGTTTGTACCGCGCGCGGAGCTGGCGGTGGATGTCGGGTTTGGCGGGCGTCCGCAACCCCAGACGGACGGCACCCTGCGCTGGTTGCCGGATACCGTTTTCAGAGGCGAAGCCTGCGACCTGCCGGTGATTGGCTATCACAACGGCGCCGCGCAGCCGCTGCGTCTGTGGCGTGCGACGCATCGCGATCCGTTTGATTTGACGTTATTCAATGAAGGGCATTACCTGCGTGCGGCTCAGGCGGGCGTTTCCGCCAGCAGCCTGACCAGCGTGCTGTATCCGAATGACAATCATGCGGCGGGCAAACGCCTGCGCCTGATGCAGCAATATTTCCACTGCGCCTGTTCGGTGGCCGACATTCTGCGCCGCCATCTTAACGCGGGGCGCGCGCTGTCCACGCTGCCGGATTACGAAGTCATCCAGCTTAATGATACTCACCCGACGCTGGCGATCCCTGAACTGATGCGCCTGCTGCTGGATGAGTATCAGATACCGTGGGATGACGCCTGGTCGATAACCGGACGTACCTTCGCCTATACCAACCATACGCTGATGCCGGAAGCGCTTGAGCGCTGGGACGAACGGCTGTTTGGCCGCCTGCTGCCTCGCCACCTGTCTATCATTCGGCAAATTGATACGCAGTTTAAGGCGCAGGTTGAGGACAAGTGGCCCGGCGAGCGGCAGGTATGGGCGAAGCTCGCGATTCGCCATCAGCGCCAGATTCGCATGGCAAACTTGTGTGTCGTCAGCTGTTTTGCGGTCAACGGCGTGGCGGCGCTGCACTCGGAACTGGTGGTGAAAGATCTGTTCCCTGAATACCACCAGCTGTGGCCGACCAAATTCCATAACGTCACCAACGGCATTACGCCACGCCGCTGGCTAAAACAGTGTAACCCGGCGCTGTCCGCGCTGATCGACGACACGCTGCACACGCCGTGGGTGAATGATTTACCCGCGCTGCAAGGGCTGGAGCCCTATGCTGACGATGCCGGCTTTCGTGAGCGCTATCGACAAATCAAAGCCGATAATAAAACGCAGCTGGCAACCTACCTGCGCCAGCAGTACGACATTGTTATCGATCCGCAGGCGCTGTTTGATGTGCAAATCAAGCGATTGCATGAATACAAACGCCAACATTTGAATCTGCTTCATATTCTCGCGCTATATCGTCAATTGCGTGACAATCCGCATCTGGATATAGTGCCGCACGTCTTTTTGTTCGGTGCCAAAGCGGCGCCGGGCTATGTATTAGCGAAAAACATCATTTACGCCATTAACCGGGTCGCTGCGGTCATTAATCAGGATCGCCGCGTTAACGATCGCCTGAAGGTCGTCTTCCCGCCGGACTATCGCGTATCGCTGGCTGAACGGATGATTCCTGCCGCGGATGTGTCTGAGCAGATTTCAACGGCAGGTAAAGAGGCATCCGGCACGGGCAATATGAAGCTGGCGCTGAACGGTGCGCTGACCGTCGGCACGTTGGACGGGGCGAATGTGGAAATGGCGCAGCAGGTCGGTGAAGACAATCTGTTCATTTTCGGCCACACCGTCGAGCAGGTAAAAGCGTTACAGGCGCAGGGCTATGAGCCGTCTGACTACCTTGCCGTGACGCCTCTGCTGCGTGAAGTGCTGAATGAGCTAGCGAGCGGCGCGTTCAGTCAGGGGGATAAAAACGCGTTTGCCCCGCTGTTGGATAGCCTGCTGAAGCTGGGCGATCCCTATATGTTAATGGCCGATTTTGCACCGTATTGCGAGGTGCAGCAGCGTGTTGATGCGCTTTACCGTGAGCCGGATGAATGGACGCGTCGCTGTGTGCTGAATACCGCCAGAATGGGGATGTTCAGTTCGGACCGGGCGATTCATGATTACCAGACGCGCATTTGGCAGGCGCATCGTTAGGAAAAGGAGAGGGTGTTCAAGGTGGATAAACTGGCAAGCCAGCAGACAGGCATCGCGGAAAGCTATACCGATGCCTATGGCAAAGAGCACATTGTTGCGGCCGCAATCAGAAATCAGATTCAGGCAATGATGGACGTTTCTGATAGCGGCAATGCGCCCTTGCCGCCTGTTCGTGTCTTTTTGCAGGGCCGGGATGCGATCATCGAGCTTGCTGGTCACGGTGAATTCCTCTGGACGCTGATGTATGAAAACGGCGGTCAAATTCAAGGACAGATAACGGGCGGCTCAACGCTGGCTTTGCCGGGCGTGCTGCCGCTGGGTTACCACTACCTGACGCTGACGCAGGCCGACCAGCGCTGGAGCTGCCGGATTATTGTCGCACCGCACCGCTGCTATGAGCCTGAAGCCTTACAGCAGGGAAAACGCTGGTGGGGCGTGACCGTCCAGCTTTATACCTTGCGCTCGCAGAACAACTGGGGCGTCGGGGATTTTGGCGACCTGCGCCAACTGGTGGAGCAGATTGCCCGACGCGGCGGTGCCTTTGTGGGGCTGAACCCGCTGCATTCGCTGTATCCCGCGCTGCCAGAGGCCGCAAGCCCTTATAGTCCTTCCTCCCGACATTGGCTGAACATTATTTATATCGATGTGAACCGTATTGATGATTTTCAGCAGAGTGAGGAAGCGCAGGCATGGTGGCACCGCGAGGATACGCAAAGTGCGGTTGCCGCGTTACGGGCGGGGCGCTGGGTCGATTATGAACCGGTGACGGCGCTTAAGCTGGCTGCCTTACGGCTGGCGTTCCGCTACTTTACGACCCGCAGCGCGCTGGACCCGCGCATCAGCGCCTTTCGTCAGTTTGTCGTCAGCGGTGGGCAGAGCCTGCAACTTCAGGCGACGTTTGATGCGTTGCAGGCTTACCTGAAAAAGCAGGGCGAGAACTACGCAGACTGGCACCAATGGCCAGCCAGTTATCATGACGTGCACAGTGAAACCGTGAAGTCATTCCGCCGTGAAAACAGCGATGAGATTACGTTCTACAGTTGGCTGCAATGGGTGGCGCATGAGCAACTTGCGGAGTGCTATGCGCACAGTAAACAGCTTGGCCTGCCGCTCGGTCTGTATCGTGATTTAGCCGTTGGGGTTGCACAGGGCGGCGCGGAAACCTGGGACGAACGGCAGCTCTATTGCCTTGATGCCTCTATCGGCGCACCGCCGGACCCGCTTGGGCCACAGGGACAAGACTGGCAGCTCGCGCCGATGAACCCCACCATGATGCAGCTTCGTGGCTATCAACCGTTTATCGATGTCCTGCGCAGCAACATGGCGCACTGTGGTGCGCTGCGTATCGATCACGTGATGGCGCTCTTGCGTCTGTGGTGGATCCCTAAGGCGGCGTCGGCAGGCAACGGGGCTTACGTACATTATCCGGTTGACGATCTGCTGGCGGTGCTGGCGCTGGAAAGCCAGCGCCATCGCTGCCTGATTATCGGTGAGGATTTAGGCACGGTGCCGCCGGAAATTGTCAGCAAGCTGCATGACTACGGTATCTATTCTTACAAGGTGCTGTTCTTTGAAAAGGACGATGAGAACCATTTCCGCGCACCGGAAGACTACCCGCGTCAGGCCATGACAACCATTACGACGCACGATCTCCCGACGCTGCGCGGCTACTGGCAAACCGTGGATTTATCGCTGGGGCGGGAGCTGGGGCTGTACCCGACGGAAGCGTTACTGCAAGAACAAATGCAGCAGCGTGAGAAAGCGAAACAGGGGCTGCTCAACGCGTTGCACGAATTCGGGCTATTGCCGCAGCGGGTTGGCCGCAACTCGGCGCTGACGACAATGGGCGCACCGCTGAGTCGTGGCGTTCATCGCTATGTCGCCGATAGTGCAAGCGCACTGGTGGGATTCCAGTTGGAAGACTGGCTGGATATGGCTACGCCGGTCAATGTGCCGGGTACTAATCGTGAATACCCCAACTGGCGGCGCAAGCTCACGCGTCCGCTAGAGTCGATCTTCGCTGACCGCTGCCTTGAACGGCTGGTTCGGGATATGGATTTGCGTCGTGGCGCACCGATGAAAGCGCAGAAAGCCTAAGGCAGAACGAATACGCTTCCTCCCCTGAGTCGGAGAGGAAGCAGAAAGATAAATCAGCAGGAGAGGGGATTAATAGTAGGAGTGTTCGCCGCGCTGGTGCTCGGTGAGATCTCTCACGCCTTTCAGCTCAGGGAATTTTTCCAGCAGCTCTTTCTCGATCCCTTCTTTCAGCGTGTAATCGACCATAGAACAGCCGTTACAGCCGCCGCCAAATTGCAGAATCGCCATGCCGTCATCGGTAATTTCCATCAGCGTTACGCGGCCGCCGTGGCCAGCCAGCTGTGGGTTGATCTGCGATTGCAGCACGTACTCAACGCGTTCCATCAGCGGAGCGCTGTCGTCCACTTTACGCATTTTGGCGTTTGGCGCTTTCAGCGTGAGCTGAGAACCTAGCTGATCGGTCACGAAGTCAATTTCAGCGTCTTCCAGGTAAGGTGCGCTGAGTTCGTCCACGTAAGCGGAAATCTTTTCAAACTTCAGTACGGTATCGCTGGCTTCTACGGCATCCGGCGGGCAATACGAGACGCCGCACTCGGCGTTTGGCGTACCTGGATTGATAACAAATACGCGAATCTGTGTGCCTTCTTCCTGTTTTGCCAACAGTTTCAGGAAATGCTCCTGAGCAGCATCGGTAATACGGATCATAATAGTAAGCTCGATAGTTGACTGCACTTATCGGTTATAATACGCCCATCCTCCCCCCGACTACAAGGTTCGGCACAAACACCAGACCTGAACGCCCGCTGCACCTTGAGCCAGCAGCAGCCTGCTGATTTCGGCGGCGGTACTGCCCGTCGTGACCACATCATCCAGTAAAACCACCTGCTGCCCAGACAGCGAGATATCACACGAGAATGCGCCCCGCAGGTTTCGCCGCCGCGCGCTGGCGCTGAGCGTTTGCTGTAGCGGCGTGCGGCGGGTGCGCTGCAATCCGCGGGGCTCGTAAGCACAGTTCAGCCAGCGGGCGAGAGGACGGGCGAGCAACTCGGTCTGGTTGAAGCCCCTGCGCCACTGGCGGTTCCGGTGCAGGGGAACGGTGAACAGGCGGTCAGGGCGGAACAGGGGAACCTGTACGGTGAGTTTCCGCTCGCGGTAGGTCATCAGCCAGCGCAGTAATAGCTGCCGGGCGAGCACCGCTGCCAGCTCGGTTTTACCGTGGAACTTAAACTGCTTCAGCAGCGTGTTAAACGGCGGCACGTAGTCGCTGATAAAGGTGATGGATTGCCAGGGAGGCGGATTTTGCAGGCAGCGCCCGCACTGACGCGTTGTGTCGCCGGAGGGCAAGCCACAGCGCGGGCAGCAGGTAGGCAAGCGAGGCAAATGGCGCTGGCAGTACGAGCAAATACCCTGCTGGCCGTGATGAAGCGGCAATAAGCATAGCCAGCAGCGTGCGGAGATGGTTAACATTGTTTTCCTTAACGATAACGATCGTTTTCCCTGAAATATATTGACCCCGCGCAAACGTGAAGGGGTGTCCTGAAGAAGGAAGATAACTGATGGCAGCGTTGTATTGGCAGACCGAAGGCGCAGGAAATACGGATCTTGTGTTGCTGCACGGATGGGGATTGAATGCGCAGGTATGGCAAAGCATTACTGCGCGACTCGCCCCGCATTTTCGTTTGCATATGGTCGATCTGCCGGGCTATGGCAGAAGTCAGGGGTTTGGGCCGATGTCGCTGAGTGATATGGCGAACATCGTGCTGGCGCAGGCACCGGAACGCGCCGTCTGGCTAGGATGGTCGCTGGGCGGACTGGTTGCCAGCCAGATTGCGCTGCTCGCACCTGAGCGGGTGGAAAAGCTGATTACCGTGGCGTCATCTCCTTGTTTCAGCGCACAGGACGGCTGGCCAGGTATCAAGCCGGACGTATTGCAGGGGTTCCAGCAGCAGCTCAGTGAAGATTTTCAGCGTACGGTCGAGCGGTTTCTGGCGCTGCAAACGCTGGGAACGGAGAGCGCACGGCAGGATGCTCGACTATTAAAAAGCGTGGTGCTGGAACAGCCAATGCCGTCAGTCGAGGTACTAAACGGCGGGCTGGCCATATTGCGTGAAGCCGACTTACGCCAGCCGTTAGCCGACTTGGCCGTGCCGTTCCTGCGGCTCTATGGTGCGCTAGACGGGCTGGTTCCGCGCAAAGTTGCCGGGTTGCTAGATGCGCAGTGGCCGAACTCGACCTCGGTGGTGATTCCAAAGGCCGCGCATGCGCCGTTTATCTCGCATCCCGATGCCTTTACCGAGCAGGTGATCGCGTTTGCTCAGGCCTAGCCGACGATAATTTACATTTTCTCCTCAATTTCTCCACGATTTAGCCGATGTCGGCAGTTAAGGTAATTCGGCACGCTGTATGCATGATGTCGGTCGTTTCAAGATCGAGATGCCGGGGGCTACCACGGTGTGAGGCATCCCTACGGGAACCCCATCGCCGTGTTTCCCCCTATAAAATGCAAACGCATTTTAAATGCCACTTGTGGCAGCCCGTCAGGGCGAGCACAGGAACTGGGCGAGTAAACCCATGCTGAAGTGATCGGCATTACCTGGTATGCAGGGTTTTCTCTGGGTTGAATGAACCCGATGCTGTTCGATTATAAGTAGGCTGCTCATAAAGTAGCCACGTTAAAATATGGCTGAGGAGTGTTGGAGAGATGGCGAACTTTTTTGTCGACCGTCCTATTTTTGCGTGGGTGCTGGCTATCCTTCTCAGCCTGTGCGGTATGTTGGCGATCAAGTCATTGCCTCTGGAACAGTATCCCGATCTGGCACCGCCCAGCGTGCGGATCACGGCGAGCTATCCCGGCGCATCGGCGCAGACGCTGGAAAATACCGTCACACAGGTTATTGAGCAGAGTATGACCGGGCTGGATAACCTGATGTACATGTCCTCGGACAGCAGCAATACCGGGCAAGCGCGCGTCATGCTGACCTTCGAGGCGGGTACCAATCCCGATGAAGCCCGCCAGCAGGTGCAAAACCAGCTTCAATCCGCTATCCGCAAGCTGCCGCAGGAAGTCCAACAGCAGGGCGTCACCGTGAGTAAAACGGGCGATACCAATATCCTGATGGTCGCGTTTGTCTCTACCGATGGCAGCATGGACAAGCAGGATATCGCTGATTATGTCGCGACGAATATTCAGGAACCGCTTAGCCGTATCAGCGGGGTGGGCGAGGTTTCTGCGTATGGATCGCAGTATGCGATGCGCATCTGGCTGGATCCGGCCAAGCTGATGGATTATGCGCTGACCACCAGCGACGTGGTACGGGCCATCGAATCGCAGAACAGCCAGGTTTCGGTAGGACAAGTCGGCGGTGTACCGTCGGTGGATAATCAGGCGCTAAACGCGACGATCAACGCACAATCCCTGTTACAGACGCCACAGCAGTTCCGTGATATCACGCTGCGCGTCAATCAGGACGGCTCCGCTGTGACGTTAGCTAACGTTGCAGAAGTCGAACTGGGTGCCGAACGCTACGATTTTCTCAGCCGTTTCAACGGCCAGTCCGCTTCTGGTCTGGGGGTGACGCTGGCGTCTGGCGCGAATGAGCTGGAAACGGATAAGCGCGTCAGGGAACGTATCGATGAGCTATCACGCTATTTTCCGCACGGGCTGGAAGCCAAAATTGCTTTCGAAACCTCCCCCTTTGTTAAAGCTTCTATCACCGATGTGGTAAAAACCCTGTTTGAAGCGGTGCTGTTGGTCTTTCTGGTGATGTACCTGTTCTTGCAGAATTTCCGCGCCACGCTGATTCCTACGATTGCGGTGCCGGTGGTGTTACTCGGTACGTTTGCCGTGCTGTACGCCTGTGGATTCAGCCTGAACACCCTGACAATGTTTGCGATGGTGCTGGCGATTGGCCTGCTGGTGGACGATGCCATCGTGGTGGTGGAAAACGTGGAGCGGGTGATGAGCGAAGAGGGGCTCTCGCCACGGGACGCGACGCGAAAATCGATGGGACAGGTGCAGGGCGCGCTGGTGGGGATTGCGCTGGTGCTATCCGCCGTGTTTGTGCCGATGGCCTTCTTTGGCGGCACCACGGGCGCGATCTACCGTCAGTTCTCCATCACGATTGTGACCTCAATGATTCTGTCGGTGCTGGTGGCGATGATTCTGACGCCTGCGCTGTGCGCGACGCTGCTCAAACCGCTCGCTAAAGGCCAACATCATGGCCGTAAAGGGTTCTTCGGCTGGTTTAACCGGAGCTTTACTCGCACATCGCTGAAGTATGAGCGCGGCGTCGGCAAGATATTGATCAGCAGCGGACGCTGGCTGCTGTTGTATATGGGCATCATCGGCGTTATGGCTTTCCTGTTTTTTCGGCTGCCGACCTCGTTTCTGCCGCAGGAAGATCGGGGCGTGTTCACGACTCAAGTGCAGCTACCGCCAGGGTCGACGCAGCAGCAGACCTTACAGGTGGTCCACAAGATCGAGCAGTATTATCTCACGCAGGAAAAAGACACGGTAACGTCCGTGTTTTCCACCATTGGCTCGGGGCCGGGCGGAAACGGGCAAAACGTGGCGCGGCTGTTTATACGTCTTAAAGACTGGAACGAACGCACCACGCCGGAGAGCAGTTCGTTTGCGGTGATCGAACGCGCGACCAAAGCCTTTCGTCATATTCAGGAAGCGCGCGTGTTTGCCAGTAGCCCGCCGTCAATTAACGGGCTGGGTAGCGCTGCCGGTTTCGCCATGCGGTTACAGGATCGCGCGGGGCTGGGACACGATGCGCTGATGGCCGCACGGGATCAGCTGTTAAACATGGCTGATAGCAATCCCGAACTGACGCGCGTGCGTCACAACGGTCTGGATGACAGTTCGCAGCTGCGGATTCATATCGATCAGCGTAAAGCACAGGCGCTGGGCGTGTCGGTGGATGACATTAACAGCACGCTGAAAACGGGCTGGGGCTCGACCTATGTTAATGATTTCCTTGACCGTGGCAGAGTGAAGAAAGTCTACGTTCAGGCGGCGGCGAAGTTCCGTATGCTGCCGGACGACATCAGCAAATGGTATGTGCGCAACAACCGTGGCGGCATGGTGCCGTTCAGCGCGTTTGCGCAAACCGTCTGGGAAACCGGCTCGCCGCGTCTTGAGCGTTACAACGGTTACTCCTCGCTGGAGATTGTCGGTGAAGCGATGCCGGGCGTCAGTACCGGTACCGCCATGACGGTCATGGAATCGCTGGTGGCGAAACTGCCGGAAGGCTTTGGCTTAGAGTGGACCGGCATGTCGTTGCAGGAGCGATTGAGCGGGGCGCAGGCTCCCGCGCTGTATGCGATTTCTCTGCTGGTGGTGTTTCTGTGTCTGGCCGCGCTGTATGAAAGCTGGACGGTGCCGTTCTCCGTCATGCTGGTGGTACCGATGGGCGTGCTGGGGGCGCTGCTGGCAACCTGGGCGCGCGGTCTGGAAAACGATGTCTATTTTCAGGTTGGGCTACTGACGGTAGTCGGGCTATCGGCGAAAAACGCCATCCTGATAGTGGAATTCGCCAACGAGATGAATCAGAAAGGGAAGGAGCTGGTTGAGGCCACGCTGGAAGCCTCCCGCCAGCGACTGCGGCCGATATTGATGACGTCGCTGGCATTTATTTTCGGCGTTCTGCCGATGGCGACTAGCAGCGGCGCAGGCTCGGCCAGCCAGCATGCAGTGGGAACGGGCGTGATCGGCGGTATGCTGGCTGCGACCTTCCTCGCGATTTTCTTCGTGCCGCTGTTCTTTGTCGTCGTGCGCCGCCGCTTCCCGCTGAAGGAGAAGGTACTGGAGTAGGCATCGGCGACATTGCCTGACGACCTGATGGCATTCGTCAAAGGGTGGCTTGCTGAGTGTCCATAAACAACACGATTTAGTCCGAACTGTTCATTTCTTCACACTGAACAGTTCGCTCTAATACCTCTGTAAAAGAGGAGATGTTATGGATATTCATGTATGGTTTTACTTCGCGCTTGCCTGTTGCGGTCTTGCTCTGACCCCTGGGCCGAATGCGCTACTGGTCATCACGCACAGTATTCGATTCGGGCCTGCTATCACCCTGTATACCGTTTTGGGCGGCATACTGGCCTTCGCGCTGTTGATGACGGTGTCCCTGTTTGGCATTGACGTGTTGCTTAACATGTACCCTTCTTTCCTGACTTACCTAAAATTTGCCGGCGGCATGTATCTTATCTGGCTGGGTTTCCGGCAGTGGCGGTTAAGGACGTTTAATATCGGTGAGTCTGCGCCATTGGCCGCATCGATAAATCGGTTATCTCTTTTTACTCAGGGTGCTGCGTCGGCAGGGGCAAATCCGAAAGTCTTCTTATTCTTCGGGGCATTTCTCTCTCAATTTATCGATCCGACAAAAGACACATTACTGCAATTTGTCGTGATGGTTGCCACCTTTGCTGCCGTAGAGTTTCTGGTTGAAATGGCTATCAGCCTGACGGCGGGACGATTCCGGGCTTACCTTGCCGAGCATGGCAAAGCCTTTAGTCTGGTCTGCGGTGCTATCTTTATGACGGTTGGCGGGCTGGTGCTGTTTATGCAGTAAACGGTGCTTGCGCTAAAAAGACGCTTTCCCTCGCTGAGCGTTAAAATAGGGTTATCTCTGTCTGGATTGCGTTGTCGTGATCCGTTTTTTGAGCAGGCGTAAAATGGCTGATCCCCTGGTAAAATTTGTTCTGCTGCTGATGCCGGGGTTTTCCCTGCTGTCGGTCGGCGGGTTTCTTGACAAGCTAAGGTTCTCTGGCGATGAGGAGGACTATAGCCGTCAGATGAACTGTTCCTGGACGCTGACCTCGTTGGATAACCAGCCGGTGACAGCCAGTTGTGGGGCCGTACTCGTACCAGACGACGTGGTTTCAACGCAGAAAATACATGCTGGAAACTGCGATTATTTCGTCATTTTCGGTGGGAATACGCCCACCAAAGTAATGTCTGATACCGCCTCTTATCTCCCCTTGCTGCGGCACCTTCGGCGCAGCAAGATCCCACTTGTGAGTGTCGATAACGCCGCCTTTCTTCTCGCGGAGACGGGATTTTCCGGCAAACGCATTCTGGTTCACTGGCGTCATTTTGGTGAGTTTAAAGCCCTGTTTCCGTCTATTACCCCCGTTACGGACAGGAACGTCATGGAGGAAGGAAACCTCTATTCTTGCCCCGGCGGCAGCGCCACCATCGAGCTGGCCGCCTTTCTGCTGGAAAAAAAACTGGGGAGAGAACGGGCTATCAAGGGATTGTCAGATATGTTGGTCGGTGGGTTTGTTCCGCCGTCCAGCCTGACATGGAACAGCCCTGAGCTTGAGGGCGCGTCGACGTCGGTACGACGGGCGCTGACTATCATGCGCCAGAGTCTGGCAAGCAGGCTAACTTCTAAAGAGATTGCCCAGCGCAGCGGCCTGTCGCGGAGACAGCTGGATAGATCGCTGCAAAAGCGCATTGGCCGTACTATCCAGCAGACGTACATGGACATGAGGATCGCTCAGGCCTGTTGGCTGATGCTGCGGACTTCCCGTACTTTGTCCCAAATTGCGGCAGATACCGGTTTTTCCGATCCCAGCCATCTGAGTCGTATTTTCCAGCAACATCTGGGGTTGTCGCCCGGCAAGTGGCGTCGGGTGAATGCGTTCGAAACGTAAAAACCAGCAACACGCTGATTACATGTGTTATCAACAATAGATACAGATGCAATAATTTATGGTGAAATTCATCAAACTGTAAAAAAAAGTAACTACGTTATGTCCTGCTAAACTACGCAACCAAGGACATAACAATGAAAGCTCGCTGGTTACTGCCTTTACTGATTTCTGCTGCGCTGCCAGGAATGGTGCAGGCTCAGGCCATTTATCCCATTGACCGCGCCACCATGCTGGCAGGCGGAAAATTCGATTTTAAAGTCGAGTTTGATGAAGTACTTAAGCCGGAAGATATCCGTATTCTGATCAACGGCAAGGATTACCAGCAGGTGCTGGGCAAAACGGCCTCGTTTGTTGAGCGTGAAGATGGTGGCAACGCGTCCACGATCTGGCTGCGGGACGTGAACTTGCCGGAAGCGGGCAAGTATGTGGTAGAGGCGGAAGCCAAAGGCAAAAAGACGCAGGTGAACTGGGAGGTTTATTCGGCGTCCGGTACGCGTAAAGCCAAAAACGTCATTCTGTTCATCGGCGATGGCCTGTCCGTTGCGCACCGTACTGGCGCGCGCATCCTGTCAAAAGGGGTGACGGAAGGGAAAGCCGACGGTCGTCTGGCGATTGATGATCTGCAATATATGGCGTTTGCCGGTACGTCCAGTACCGACTCTATCGCGGCCGACAGCGCCAACACCATGAGCGCCTACATGACTGGTCACAAATCCGGTGTGAACGCACTGGGTGTGTACGTCAGCCGTAGCAAAAATTCACTGGAACACCCAAAGCAGGAAACGCTGGGTGAGCTGTTGACCCGTTCTACCAAGATGTCTGTCGGCGTAGTCAGCGATGCTGAACTTCAGGACGCCACGCCAGCGGCAGTTGTCTCTCATACTCGCCGTCGTGCGGATAAAGCCGAAATCGTCGAGATGTTCTACAACGTGCAGCCTACCGTCATGCTGGGCGGCGGTTCCGCTTACTTCCTGCCGAAAAGCACACCGGGCTCGAAGCGTAAAGACGAAACCAACTACGTTGAGAAATTCCAGCAGGCGGGTTATTCACTGGTCACCGATGCGGATTCACTGAAGAAAAACGCGGCACAGGCCACCAAGCTGCTGGGGCTGTTCCACACTGGCAACATGGATGGCGTGATAGATCGTCGTTTCCTGAAAAATGACGTTGCCAAGAAATTCCCTAACCAGCCTGATCTGACAGATATGACGCAGGCGGCACTGGATGTGCTGTCTAAAAACAAGGACGGTTTCTTCCTGGTGGTAGAATCCGCGCTGATCGATAAAGCGTCTCACCCGCTGGATTGGGAACGTGCTTTCACCAGCACCATCATGCTGGATCAGTCTGTTGCCATCGCTAAACAGTTCGCAGAGAAAAACCCGGATACGATGATTATCGTGACGGGCGACCATACTCACGGTCTGTCTATCATCGGTACTGTGGACGATAACAAGCCGGGTACGGAGATGCGTGAGAAGGTTGGCGTGTATGAAGAGGCGGGCTATCCGAACTATAAGGATGCCAACAAAGACGGTTATCCGGATGACCTGAACGTCTCCAAGCGTCTGGCCGTGTTCTTCAACAACTACCCAGACTATTACGAAACATTCCGTCCGAAGCTGGATGGCCAGTTCGTTCCTGCTATCAAGAACGAAAAAGATGAATACGTTGCCAACAAAGCCTACGAGAAAGTGCCAGGCGCGGTATTCCGTGAAGGGATTCTGCCACGCTCTTCCGATACGGGTGTTCATGCCGTTGACGATATGGTGATTCAGGCTAGCGGCCCAGGCGCAGAACGTATCCGTGGCTACATGGAAAACACCGATCTGTTCCGGGTGATTGTGGACGCTCTTGCGGTTAAACCGCAGGACAAAAAGTAATCCTACGACGCTATGAATAATGCGAAATGCAGCAAAGCGGGGGCAACCCCGCTTTTATTCTCTTGGCTGCGTGCGGTGCTGGTGCTCCTCCTCCTCGGCGGTATTGCCCCGGTGAAAGCCGCGCAGTCTGAACTTTCCTTCGATAAGCTGTACGCCTCTTACGGCGTGCTGGGTCTGGAATTCTCCAATGAAGTTAAAGCGCTCTCCGGTAAACGGGTAAAGATGCGCGGCTTTATGGCGCCGCCGCTCAAGGCGGAGTCACAATTCTTTGTATTAACCAAAATGCCGATGGCGCTGTGCCCCTTCTGTTCGTCTGATGCGGACTGGCCTGAAGATATTGTCGTTGTCTATCTCTCCAAACGTCAGACCTTCGTACAGAACAACACCATGATTGAGGTGGAAGGTGTGCTGGAGCATGGATCGTGGACCGATCCTGAAACGGGTTTTGTCAGCCTGCTGCGACTGCGTGAAGCCACGTTCGATACCCTTTAGGAGCGCTGATGGCTGAGTTATTGATTCAACACCTAAGTGTGACCTTCCCCGATACGTCTGAGGCAGTGCTGGATATTCCCGCGCTGTCTATTCGTTCTGGCGAGCGGGTTGCGGTGATGGGGCCTTCCGGTTCCGGTAAGACCACGCTGGTGAATGCTATTACCGGGATGGATCACAGCGGAACGGGCAGTGTGCAGTGGGAAAAGCAGGATATCTGGCAGATGAACGAAGCGGAACGCGACCGCTGGCGGGCGCAGCATATTGGATTGGTGATGCAGGATTTCCATCTTTTCCCCGGTCTGAATGCGCTGGAAAACGTCTTGCTGCCCGCACAGTTTCACCACTGGCGGATCCCCGCATCGCTCAGGCAGCGTGCGGCGGATTTGCTGGCACAGGTGGGGCTGGATACCGCGAAACGCCCGATTGAAGTGCTATCACGCGGCGAGAAGCAGCGGGTTGCCGTCGCGAGAGCGTTGCTCAGCAAGCCAGATATTATCGTTGCCGATGAACCAACAGCCAGTCTGGACGCGCACAGCGGCGAGCAGATTGCCGATCTGCTGGTGACGCTGGCGCGCGATAGCCGTGCAACGCTTATCGCGATTACGCACGATGTGCGTCTGGCTTCGCAGATGTCGCGCTGTATTCAACTGGAAAAAGGACGCCTCGTGGCGGACACGCCGTATCAGGAGGATCGCGCATGATTCCTTGGCGTCTTATCTGGGTCGACTGGCGTCGGCTCTGGCCGGGTGTGCTGGTCGTGGTGTTGCTGATCGCGATGGCGACAGCGTTAAGTATTTCGGTGAGTTTGCAGGAAAGAGCGCTGCGCATGGGCAGTGCCAAAGCCGCTGACCGTTTTGATCTGGTGATTGGCGCGCCGGGGAGTGAAACCCAACTGGTGCTGTCGTCCGTGTTCCTGCAACCGTCTGCGCTGACGTTGATTCCCGCGCAGGTGCTGACCGATCTGGAAAAGAACCCACTGGTCGCCTGGGCGGCACCGGTTGCGTTTGGTGATTTCTATCAGGGGATGCCGATTGTCGGTACCACGCCACCGCTGGTTACGGATAACGGTAAGCGGCAGCTTACCGCCGGACGCGTGTTCAACGACGGCTTTGAGGCCGTAGTAGGGGCGCAAACGGGGCTGACCGTGGGGAGTACGTTCAGTCCCATTCATGGTCAGGTGGGCGTGGAAGGGGCGCATGCGCACGATGACGTCATCTACACCGTTGTCGGCGTGCTGCCTGCTGACGGCAGCGCGTGGGATAAAGCGATTCTGGTGCCGGTGAACGCGGTATGGCGGGTACACGGCATCCACCCACCGCATGGTGCGGACGATGCGCACCACGATCATGACGCACATGAGCATGAGGGGGAGCATGACGAACATGGGCATGATGAAACCGCACATACGGAAGGCGAGCAGCATGCTGATGAGCACCATAATGATGCTCATCCCGCGGAAGGTGCAGAAAGCGACGATCATCATGCCGATACTGATGCCGCTCAGCCGGTAACGGCTTCACACGCTGACGAACACGACGAGGCAGAAGCACACGGCCATGCGCATCAGGCTGGTTTGCCCGCTATCGTGGTGAAACCGAAAACAATCGCGGGGGCCTATCAGCTGCGTTCGCTGTATCGCAGCAATACAACGCTGGCGGTGTTCCCCGGCGAAGTGCTGGTGAAGCTCTACTCGATGCTGGGCGATATTCGTGAACTGCTGACCTATATCTCGCTGGGGACGCAGGGGCTTGTGGGCGTCGCGGTGGCGATGGTGGCGGTTATCCACCTGCGGCAGCGGCAGAAACAGATCGGCGCACTCCGTGCCTTTGGCGCACCGCGTTACGGCATTTTCACGCTGATTTGGAGTGGGCTGATGTCGCTGGTGAGCGTCGGCGTACTGCTGGGCGTCGGCCTGGGCTACCTTGCGGCCCGTGCGATTGCGGTGGTCATGAGCGAAAAAAGTGGCTTCGTTCTGCCAGTGACGCTGGAATGGGAAGACATCCACTTCGTCCTGCTTCTGTTGCTGGTCGCCGCCGTGGTGCTCACGATTCCGGCTATGCTGTCCTACCGTCAATCACCCGCAACGGCGCTACGCGGCGAGTAAGTGCGGTGAATAACGGTGTGCGCCGTCGGAAATGATGGCGCACGTCTACATCCATAGTAAAACATACGTTGTTTTGAAAAGGTATCCCGACAGATTCACACTGTGGGATACCTCATTCTTACTGCCTAACCCCGTGATTACTGCTCGAAATAGCTGCGGATTTTCTCGATGTCGTCGCCGTTAGACAACGCCAGCGAAAGCAGAATGCGTGCTTTTTGCGGGTTGTAGAACCCGCTGCCGATAGCGCCATCTTTCTTCTTATCGGTCACATAGCCGTTGCCGGTGCGCGTGCTGATCACCACCGGAATGCCTTTGGCTACCGCTTTCTTGATGTCTTCTTTGATACGCGTGGGCGTAGAACCGTTACCGCTGCCCGCGATAATGATGCCTTTTGCGCCCTGTTCAATGGCGGCATTCAGCAGGCCGCTGTCTTGATCCTGATAACCGTACAGAATGTCGACTTTCGCCAGCGTTTCCTTATTGCTTACGTCAAAGAACGGTTTGTTTTCGGGGGCGGCTGGCTGGTAAAAGAAGCGCGGAACGCCGCCGTAGAATGCGCCCAGATAGCCTTGTTCATTGGCTTTGAACGTGTCCAGCGACGTGGCGTTGGTTTTAGTGGTATAGAAGGCGGAGCCGATGCGATCGTTCAGCAGCACCATCGCACCGCGTTTTTCCGCGTTCTTACTCGTCGCCAGCGTGACGGCTTCCAGCAGGTTCATGGAACCGTCCGCGCTGATGGCGGTGGCGGGACGCATCGCGCCAACGATAACTACCGGCTTATCGCTTTTTACCGTCAGATCTAAAAAGAACGCCGTCTCTTCTAACGTGTCAGTGCCGTGAGTGATGACGACACCGTGCGTGTTTGCATCGCTTAACTGTTTGTTAATCGCTTTGGATAGCTTCAACAGAATGGCCTGGTCGATATTGCCGCTGGCGGTGTTGGCGATTTGCTCGCCTGTCACCGTCGCGACATCGCCAATGGCTGGCACGGCATTCAACAGTTCCTGAATGCCGATAGCGCCTGCCTGATAACCTGTCGTGGCCGTATTGGATTCTGCCTTTCCGGCGATGGTGCCGCCGGTAGCGTATATCGTGACGCCAGGTTTGACGTCATCGGCCAGCAGCGCATGGGACGACAGCATTAGACAAGCGGCGGTGATGGTGCGAGCGATGAATGAAAGTTGCATTGGCAGGTCCTTGTTTTTGTATGGGAAAACAAGAACGAAGCAACTTCTATACCAATGCTTATTCATCTATTAGTAAGCTAATTAATGGCGGAAAGCCTTTGGTTTGGTGCACAGCGTGGGGCGTTGGCAGCTGTATTGCACTGCAATGGTGAGCGCAGCGGCAGTGAAGGGGATGAAAGGGGCGACTGGTGTTGATAACCTGGAATGACGTCATGCGACGTCCTACTGACGTGGTATTAAAACAGGGTGAACGAGGCTCACCCTGCTGTATTTTACGATCAGCTGTAACCGCTGACCGATTAGCGTAAATCCAACATTGCGATATGGTCCATATCGTCAAACGTCAGGTTTTCGCCGATCATGCCCCAGATAAAGGCATAGTTTTTCGTGCCGACGCCGGTGTGAATCGACCAACTGGGGGAGATTACCGCCTGCTCGTTATGCATCACCAGATGGCGCGTTTCATGCGGCTCACCCATCATATGGAAAATAATGGTGTCTTCCGCCATGTCAAAATAGAAGTACACTTCCATTCTGCGTTCATGGGTATGTGTCGGCATGGAATTCCAGTTGCTGCCTTCCGCCAGACGCGTTAATCCCATACTCAGCTGGCAGGTGTCCACCACTTCCGGCACCAGATATTTGCAAATCGTCCGCTTGTTGCAGGTTTTGACGTCTCCCAACGGTGCTTTGATCGCATCGTCCTGCGTAATGATGCGTGTCGGGTAAACGGCATGCGCCGGTGCGCTGTTATAATACAGTTTTGCCGGTTTGGCTTTATCCAGGCTGCTGAATGCTAAGGCTTTGGTTCCCTTTCCGACATAGAGCGCTTCCTCATTGCCAACTTCATAGCTTGTGCCGTCGATGACAATTTTTGCCGGGCCGCCGATATTAATCAGCCCCAGTTCACGCCGCTCAAGAAAATAGTTCACGCCAAACTGTTTGCCGATACCGTCGTCAAACGTTATCTCGCCATCCACTGGCATAATTCCGCCCACCACAATACGGTCGATATGGCTGTAAGTCATGGTGTACTGATTTGGCGTAAATATCTGCTCAATCAGAAATTTCTTTCTCAGCTCAGTGGTATCAAGCGTTTTCGCATGTTCACTGTGTACACTTTGTCGTACGTCCATTTTGTTACCTTTTATGCGTGTTTAGGTGAAAAGCGTTTTGCCCATAATGCCGTGATGACGGGCACCAATACTGACGTCACGATGACGCTGGTGGCGACTAGCGCTGTCGCCTGTTGAGCAACCGGCGCGAATTCTGGAGCCATATTGGCGATGAGCAGAGGTGTGGCGACGGCGGCACCTGCGCTGCTGGATGCGGCCACGCCTGCGGTTCCATTACCGCCGCCGATGAATTTATCCGCCAGAATCAACGGAATACCCGTAACCACAATCACCAGCAGGCCGAGGAAGATACCCGCGAAGCCAGTTTGAAGGATCACGGCTAAATTAATCGTGTTGCCCAACGCAAAAGCGAAGAAAGGAATCAGCGTTTGTACTGAATTACCGAACAGCTTTCTCAGGTCCGGGTCCAGGTTGCCTAGTGCGAAACCAATCAGGAAAGGCAGGACCGCGCCGACAAATAGCTGAGGTTCAAAGGTGGCAATGCCGCTGGCACCCAGAATGACCATGGTCATCAACGGGCCGGATTCCAGAGACATCAGGACGAACGCGCCTGCCTCTTCTTTCGAGCCGTATTGGTTCATCAGTGCGGCGTACAAACCGCCGTTCGTCATGTCCATTGCCGCGACTAGCGCCAGCACGGAGATCCCGGCCAGCATACCGTTTTGGATGCCATCTCCCGGCAAGAATGTGCCCGCGATCAGCGCCACAACCCAGGCCGTGGCGATTTTGGTGACTACCAGAACGCCTGATTTTCTCAGCATCGTTCCCGTCGCTTTAAATTCGATGGACGCACCCATGCAGAAAAACCAGACTGCCAGAATAGGGATAGTGCCGGTAATCAGGCCGTTACTGAAAGACCCTAAATATTTCCCCGCGCCTGGCGTAAAGGTATTACAGAGTGCGCCCAAAAAGAGCGGCACCAGCATTAATCCCCCTGGGATTTTATCAATAGCTTGTTTGATTTTCATAAAAGACCTCATTAAAAGATAAAAGCATGTTCAGCCCGCTTTCAGTGAAAGCAGAAAGATGTTTGATATAAAGTAATATATGTAAATAAAACCTAATCGGTTATTACCCGATTCCATTAAATAGTGAAGATGGCTACCCTTATTATTAAATTGATAATGAATACTATTCGTTGTCTTGATATTTATGGTCTTAGCCATTTTTCAGGTATAAATGGCCTTCCCGTAATGCGTAATTCGCGCTTACGGGTTTTTATGTCGTGACGATTACTGAATGACGTTCAAGACGTCACTCATTAAAATTGACTATGGCTGTTTTCGATAAATATATTATCTAATATCAATATTCCGGCTGTTAATATGATCGGTAATTGCTTTGCTGGTTTTAATCAGGCTTGCCAGATGCTTCTCTTTTTTTCCATTAGCATATTGTGATTGCATACCGTTAACGCCGATGGCAGCGATGACCTCGCCGTTTTGGTTAAAAATCGGTGCGGCCATACAGCAGATTTCTTCTATATCTTCGCCGTCATCTATAGCCCAGCCCTGTTCCTTGACGATTTTCAGGTGCTGTAGGAAATCTTCTTTATTGGTAATCGTCCGGGGTGTCAAATATTCGAAGGTACAATCGGCAATGAGTGAGTCAATTCTTTCCTGTGGTAGCCAGGCCAATAGCACTTTTCCCAGAGACATACGGTTAAATACAATTTTCTTACCTTCCCAGGATGTTTTTACGATGGCCTTGGGAGATTCCACTTTACTCAGGAAGAAACCGTTATCGCCGTCCAGAATACCGAGATGGCAGGTCAACTCCGTCTCTTTGACCAGTTCATGCATAAAATTAATGGTGTCTTTACGCAGATCGATATTCTTTATTACCAGACCGCCCAGCTCAAACAGTCTTAATCCCAAAACATAACGGCCATCAGCACGCTGGCGCAGCAACTGTGTCACCACCAATACTTCTAACAGGTGGTGTACGCTGCTTTTCGGGATAGACAAATCAGTACAAATCTCAGTGAAGCTGGCTTCGTCATGTTTAGCGATGTAGTCAATAATCATCACCAAACGGACGGCTGCTGGCGCTTTACTGTGTTCGAGCTGTTGGAATATATTCATGATTGTTCTATATATAAAACTACGGTTTCCTATATAGAACAATAATAACGCAACGGTAATTTATTTACCTAGATGCAGATCACAAAATAACCGTGAAATGGTTGAATATTTCAATATAAATGAAACGTAGTTTTATTAGGGAAACAAGATAGCGCTATTTTGGCGAGAAAGAGAAAGATGCCAGACCTTATGAAAATAAGGTCTGGCTAATAGTAGAATGGTTATTAGCGAATATAGGTCACTTAAGCCCGTTATTAGGGGAAACACAGGGGGGAGGTTCCCGCAGGAGGCCTCACCCCTGTGGTCGCCCCGTGTATCTCGATGCTTAAACGATCGGCATGAGGTGATTAACGCTTTTTAAAGGCGGCGGCTAACGCATCACCCATCGCGCTGTTGCCTGTAGCGGGTGCGTTAGCCGGACGAGGACGTGATTTACCTGCTGGCTGACGCGATGAGGTGTTGTTATCGCCGCGCGCATTGCCACCGCCACGGCGCGATGACGTCTCACCCGGCTGTTCATCAAGGCGCATGGTCAGCGCGATGCGCTTGCGTTGCAGATCCACTTCCATCACTTTCACTTTTACGATGTCGCCTGCTTTCACGACCTTGTGCGGGTCATCGACGAAATGATCGGCCAGTGACGAAATGTGGACCAAACCGTCCTGATGGACGCCGATATCCACAAACGCGCCAAAGTTGGTGACGTTGGTGACCGACCCTTCCAGAATCATGCCCGGCAGCAGATCGTTTAAGGTTTCCACTCCCTCGGCGAAGCTGGCGGTTTTAAACTCAGGACGCGGATCGCGGCCCGGTTTTTCCAGCTCTTTGATGATGTCGGTCACGGTCGGTACACCGAAACGCTCATCGGTGAAATCTGCTGGTTTCAGGTTACGCAGCGCGTTGGGGTTCCCCATCAGCGCCTGCAACGCCTGTTCGGTTGCCGCCAGAATGCGCTCTACGACCGGATACGCTTCCGGGTGGACGGTAGAAGCATCCAGTGGGTTATCGCCGTGGTTGATGCGCAGAAAGCCCGCACACTGTTCAAAGGCTTTTGGCCCCAGACGGCTGACTTTCAGCAGCTGTTCGCGGTTGTGGAAGCGGCCATTCTCATCGCGCCAGGTCACAATATTTTGCGCCATCATGCGCGTCAGTCCGGCGACACGCGTTAACAGCGCCACGGACGCGGTGTTCAGGTCAACGCCGACGGCGTTTACGCAGTCTTCGACCACCGCATCCAGTTTCTTCGCTAGCAGACTCTGGCTTACATCATGCTGATACTGGCCCACGCCGATGGATTTCGGGTCGATCTTCACCAGCTCCGCCAGCGGATCCTGCAAACGACGGGCGATCGACACCGCGCCGCGCAGCGAGACATCCAGATCGGGGAATTCCAGCGCAGCTAGCTCGGAGGCGGAATACACCGACGCGCCTGCTTCGCTGACGATCACTTTCTGTGCTTTGATATCTGGGAACTGTTTCTGCGTGTCGAGGAAGAAACGCTCGGTTTCACGTGAGGCGGTACCGTTGCCGATCGCCACCAGCTCAACCTGATGCTTGAGGCACAGCGCGGCCACAACCGTAGCCGCTTTAGCTGCCTGACCGGTATGCGGATAAATGGTGTCGGTCGCGACCAGCTTGCCCGTGGCATCCACCACCGCGACTTTTACGCCAGTACGCAGGCCGGGATCGAGACCCATCGTGGCGCGCATGCCTGCCGGAGCGGCCATCAGCAGGTCGTGCATGTTGCGGGCGAAGACGTTGATTGCTTCATCTTCGGCCTTTTCGCGCACGCTGCCCATCAGTTCGGTTTCAAGGTGCAGCAGCACTTTAATACGCCACGTCCAGCTAATCACCGCGCGTCGCCAGCTGTCTGCTGCGGCATTCCCCAAACGCAGGTTTAGGTGGTCGATAATAATCTGTTCGCAGTAGCTCTCACGCGGCGCTTCTTCATGTTGCGGATCGGCATTCAGCGCCAGCTGCAGCACGCCTTCGTTACGGCCACGGAACATCGCCAGTGCGCGGTGTGAAGGCACCTGAGCAATCGGTTCATGATGATCGAAATAGTCACGGAACTTCGCGCCTTCTTCCTCTTTCCCTTCCACGACACGGGAAACCAGATGGGCGTTTTTCCACAGGTAGTTACGCACTTTTGCCAGCAGCGTGGCATCTTCGGCAAAGCGTTCCATCAGGATGTAACGCGCGCCGTCCAGCGCGGCTTTCACGTCCGCTACGCCTTTCTCGGCATCGACATAAGCCTGAGCCGTCAGCTCCGGATCCTGGCTTGGGTCTTGCCACAGGCCGTCGGCCAGCGGTTCCAGACCGGCTTCAATCGCGATTTGGCCGCGCGTGCGGCGCTTCGGTTTATACGGCAGATAGAGATCTTCCAGCTCGGTTTTGCTCAGTGTGCCGTTAATGGCAGTGGCGAGCTGTGGGGTTAATTTTCCCTGCTCGTCGATGGATTTCAGAATAGTCTGGCGTCGATCTTCCAGTTCACGCAGGTAGCCGAGACGCGTTTCGAGCTGACGCAACTGGGTGTCATCCAGCCCGCCGGTCACTTCTTTACGGTAACGGGCGATAAAAGGGACGGTATTTCCTTCGTCCAGCAGACGGACTGCGGCGTCTACCTGCTCCGTACGCGCCTGCAATTCGCTGGCGATAATGTGGCTTAATGAATCATTCATGGGTCTGATATCAGTCGTCATCAAGTGAATTAAATAAGTGAGGACAGTTATACGGATTGAGCGTGCAAAATGCCAGCCGCTGCCGTCTGGAAAACGCGGATGATCTCGCGTTGTTCAGTGCAACAAAATTTACCTAAATCAATATTCCGTCAGATTCTTGCAATCCACGCACGATTTTAGCGTATGACATACGTTGGCTTGTTTCACGGTGAATTGAGTGTCGCTGTAAATGGCGTGTCGCGTTAATCAGGGTATGTAGCACGGAATGACCTATCCAGAAGCCCGTGAGAGCGAACGAGAACAACATCATTATTCGGGCAGGAGAAAGGTTCATGACAGTCAGAACGTCCACGTTGACGGCAGAAGGGCAGGCGAGTATCGCGCTGGAGATGCGTTCCGGCGTGCTGGGGAAAGCGGCGGTGGATATTCGCCCGCTTGGTGAAAATGGGCTGTGTAGCTATGATCCCGGTTTTGCCAATACGGCAGGATGTGAATCGGCGATTACCTATATTGATGCGGTGAATAGCGTGCTGCTGCATCGGGGTTTCCCTGTCGAACAGCTTGCTGAGCAGTGTGACTTTACCGAAGTCTGTTACATCCTGCTGCATGGCGAAGCGCCTTCGGCGGAGGCGTATGCGAAATTTGCCGACAACATTACCCGCCATACGCTGGTTCATGAGCAAATTACCCGGATGTTCAGCGGTTTTCGTCGCGATTCCCATCCGATGGCGCTGATGTGCGCGGTGGTGGGCGCGCTGGCTGCGTTCTATCACGATGTGTTGGATATCCATAATGCGGAGCATCGCGAGCTGGCGGCGGTGCGGCTGCTGTCGAAAATGCCGACGCTGGCGGCGATGTGCTACAAATATTCCATCGAACAGCCGTCTGTTTATCCCCGCAATTCACTCTCTTATACCGGCAACTTCCTGCACATGCTGTTTTCAATTCCGGCGGAGAAATATGAGGTGAATCCGGTGCTGGAACGGGCGATGAACCGTATCCTGATTCTGCATGCCGATCATGGTCAATGCCCGTCAACGATGGCGGTCAGAGCGTCTGGTTCTTCCGGCGCAAACCCGTTTGCCTGCATTGCGGCTGGGTTGGCATCGATGTGGGGGCCGCTGCACGGCGGAGCGAACGAAGCCTGTATGCGCATGCTGGAAGAGATCAAAACGGTCGATCGCGTCCCTGAATTCGTACGACGTGCGAAAGATCGCTGTGACTCATTCCGCCTGATGGGGTTCGGTAACTCGGTCTACCAGCATTTTGATCCCCGCGCGGCGATTCTGCGTAAAACCTGTTACGAAGTGCTCAATGAACTGGGTACGGAAGACAGCCTGTTGCAGGTGGCGATGGAGCTGGAACATATCGCCATGACCGATGCGTATTTTCTGGAGAATAGACTGTATCCGAGCGTCGATTTCTATACGTCGGTCATCCTGAAAGCGATGGGGCTGCCGCCGTCCATGTTTACGGTCATTTCCACCGTCGGCAGGACGATCGGTTGGATTGCGCATTGGGATGAGATGCACAAGCAGGATGAAATCAGCATCTACCGTCCGCGCCAAATTTATACCGGACAGCCGCGCCGTGATTATGTTTCCAAAAAAGACTGATGTTTCCCAAAAGTTTCCAGTTAGAGCAATGACGTGATTGTCACCATGATGCCGATGCCGTGGCATCATGGTGATAGTGAACAGGAATAAGCCTAGAATTTTTCCCAGTTATCCTGTGTGTTGCCGACTGGCGCGAGGGCTAAGCGAGCCGGTTGTGCTTTCTTCGCCATCGGTGCCGGGCGGGCTGCTGGTGTGCCGCGCAGGTGGAAATGGTTCATGAGCGCAACCAGATGGGATGACTGTTCGCGCAGGCTGGTTGCCGCATTGGCGGATTCTTCCACCAGCGTCGCGTTCTGCTGGGTAACCTGATCGAGCTGGTTCACCGCATCATGAATTTGCGAAATGCCGGATTCCTGCTCCTGCGTTGTCGTCCCGATCTCGCTGATTAAATCCGCCACGCTGCGTGCCTGACGCACTAGCTCATCAATGGTGCTGCCGGTGTCTTCAACCAGACGGTTGCCCGCTTCCACTTTTTCGACGCTGGTATTGATGAGTAACGCAATCTCTTTAGCGGCGGAGGCGGAGCGCTGTGCCAGCGAGCGCACTTCCCCAGCCACCACGGCGAAGCCGCGGCCTTGCTCACCAGCACGTGCGGCTTCGACCGCCGCATTCAGCGCCAGAATGTTGGTCTGAAAAGCGATGCCGTCAATGACGCTGATGATATCGCGGATTTTGTGTGAGCTGTCGGAGATTTCTTTCATGGTAATCACCATATCGCCTATCGCCTCGCCGCCCTTGGTCGCGGTTTCACTGGCCTGGCTGGCAAGCTGAGTGACGCTACGCACGGTATGCGCATTCTGACGAATCGCCTGACTCATCTGTTCCATCGACGCCGCGGTCTGCTGCAGGCTGGCGGCCTGTTCTTCCGTGCGCTGGCTCAGGTTTTCGCTGCCAGCGGCGATTTGGCTGGAGCCGGAAGCGATAGCTTCGCTGCTCTGCCGCACCTGCTCAACGATATCGCCCAGGTTATTACTCATGTGGCGCATGGTGGCTAACAGGCTGCTGTGATCATCCGGCTTGATGTGGATATCAACGGCCAGATCGCCATCAGCCACCTGCCGGGCAACGTGGGTGGCGTAGAGCGGTTCGCCACCCAGCTGATTTTTCAGCGTGCGGGTAATCAGCCAGGCCACGACCGCGGCCATCGCAGCGGCGGCAAGGGCGAGAATCAGCATAATCACGCTGCCGGAGTACGCGCTATGCTGTGCGTGGCTGACAATCTCGTTGGTATCCTGCTGCTGTGAGGCCATCATCGCGTCCAACACTTTGAACAATGCGTTTTGCGCGGGCTGCATCTCATTGAGAATAATGGCGTTACCTTTCAGACGCTGCTCGGGATCGGTGGATTGCACCAGTTCTATGGCTTTCAAAAAGGCCGCAAGGTACGGCGGGCGAGTGTCCTGAAACTGTTTCAGCAGCGCGCTGGTGCCTTCGGTATCCAGCTGTTGCCCCAGCTTTTTCAGATTAGCGGTGTTGCGGGCGATTTGCTCATCGACGAACTGCTTTTCCTGCCTGATTTGCTCAGGGTTGGTGCTGATTGCAATGTTGCGGATCAGGCGGGCATTGGCGTCAAAACCGGCTTTCACTTCCTGAATCAATAACATGTTCGCTAACGTCGTGCCGGAAAGCCGGTTGATGTCGTTACCCAGCCCAACCAGTTGGAGTCGTCCGAAGAATGCCACCATCAAGCTGATGATGATAACCAGAGAAAATCCCATACCCAGCATCTTGCCGAGTTTGATTCTGTTCAGCATATTCATAAACATCCTTAATTTTTTGACATGCTATGAAGGCATAACGGAGGGGGCTTGCTATCGTAATTGATGCAAGTAATGACAAGGAATTATAGCTATGTTTTGCATTTTCGGGATACATCGGTAACTCCCGCGCTCAAAAACATATCGATAAGAATATCTTTAATATCGGCAGGAAAAGCGTTCAGTTGATCACGTAAATTACGGCAAACGGGATTTCGTATGAAATGTGTGATCTGAGAGACAAAATGCGCGGTGTTATGGTGTGGGTTAATGCAGGCGGTGCGTTAGCTCGTTATAAGCTAACGCACCGGTCAATCAAGAAGCACTATCGCTAACAAATGGAGCGATATAGCGCTGATAACGTGATTCTTTCAGCTGTTGCAGGTCGACCAGCACCAGGCCGTCGATGCAGTTATTGAAATCGGGGTCGATGCCGAAGTCAATAAACCGCACGCCTCCCGGTTCACACAGCTCCGAATACTGCTTGTAGAGCGTGGGGATCGCGCAGCCCATGTTGCTGAGCATGCTTTTCAACCTTGTGAGATCCTGCTGGTAGTCCGTTCCTTCAAACTGTTTCAGCACGTCAGGCAGCGAGGCCGGATACGGGCGACGCGACGTTGCCAGCGGCTGGTCGGGCGTGAAGTGCAGGCGGTAAAACGCAACCAGCAAATCGCGGGCATTTGACGGTAGGGTTCCGGAAAGCGACACCGGACCGAACAGGTAGCGGTGTTCCGGGTAACGCGCCAGATAGGCACCAATGCCTAGCCAGAGATAATCCAGCCCGCGCTTACCCCAATATTTGGGCTGAATGAAACTGCGCCCCAGCTCAATGCCCGACGCCAGTATCGGATCCATTTCGTCACCGTACTGGAACAGGCTGTGGCTATAGAGACCGCTTTTCCCTTTTTCGGCGATCAGACTTGCCGTCGAGACAAAGCGATAGGCACCGACAATCTCCAGTTCGCGCTCGTCCCACAGGATTAGGTGCAAATAATCATCATCATAGCTGTCCAGATCGCGGCGTTGCCCTGAGCCTTCGCCCACGGCCCGGAAGGCGATTTCGCGCAGGCGTCCGAGTTCGCGCAACAGCGGCACGTAATCTTCTTCACCGCGACGATACAGATAGACAATCTTGCCATCCGGTGTGGTGCCCAGCGTTTCACACTCTGACAGCGCGCGCTTCAGCAGCACGCGGTCTTCGGCCAGCGCAATGGGTTTTTCACCGGTAAAACAGCCGGGCTTTCCTTGTCCCAGACGATAAACGTGACGTCGGAAACGGGCCGCCAGATCGTTAGCGTTCCACTCGCCCTGACTCCAGGACGCGTAGGGAATTCTGGCACCGATACGCAGCTTGAGGGTTTGGTCGCGCTGACCAAACATTTCTCTCACCAGCAAGAGGGTGGATAGCGGGCGATAAACCATGGAGGAGAGATAAAACAGCGCGCTGTTGCGTCCGCCGATATGAATCGGGACCACAGGCGCGCGGGCTTTGCTCGCCATGCGGATAAAACCATTATGCCAGTGACCGTCGCGAATCCCTTGCAGGCTGACGCGTGAAACCTCGCCCGCCGGGAAGACGATGATCGCGCCGTCTCCTTCCAAATGCTGCTGGATGGCGTTGACCTGTTGGCGTTTGGTACGGTTATTGAAATTATCGACGGAAAAAAACAGATTTTTGAGCGGGGCGACATAAGAGAGTAGCTGGCTGGCGACGATGCGGACATCGGGCCTGACGCTGGCGACGGTGCGCAGTAGCGCCAAACCGTCCAGTGAGCCAATCGGGTGGTTGGCAACCAACACCACCGGCCCCTGACTGGGGATATTTTCTAAATCCCCTTCGACCATTTCACAATTGAAGTTGAAGTAATCAAGAATCTGCTCAACCAGATCCAAGCCTTTCAAATGTGGGTAACGCCGGGCAAATTGCTGCATTTCATTTTCAAATAGCAGAGAACGCAAAACCGTTTTCTGCCAGGGTGGCGTATGGCGATGCGGGGCAAGATCTTGCAGAATGGCGTCTAAGCTAAACATAAATCGTTCTCCGTAGCTCTCCGTGGCTAAAAGTACGGGATAGAAATGACATATTTATGTCTGTTGATAGATTATTAGCCAAAACTGTAAATCTGTGTAATGAACGCGTGATTTTTTCGGGCGAGGGATATCGAAGCATGTTGTACGCACTAAGAGCCTAACGGGGTTAATGACTTGAAAACCAACCTGATTACCCGCGAGGGGTATGACAAACTGCGGGCAGAGCATGATCATCTCTGGAATGTAAAACGCCCGGAAATTACGAAAATTGTCTCTTGGGCAGCTAGCCTGGGGGATCGTTCAGAAAATGCAGACTACACCTATAACAAGCGTTTATTGCGCCAGATCGACAGGCGTGTTCGTTACCTGAGAAAATGCCTGACGGAATTGAAAATCGTTGATTATTCGCCGCAGCAGGATGGCAGCGTATTTTTTGGCGCCTGGGTCGAGATCGAAAATGAGCAGGGTGATGTGAAGCGTTTTCGGATTGTCGGCCCGGACGAGATCTACGGCGACAATAAAGACTATATTTCGATCGATTCCCCGATGGCGCGCGCTATGCTGAAAAAAGCGGTTGATGAGGAATTCACCGTGAATACGCCAGACGGCCCGCGTGAGTGGTTCGTCAATTCCATTGATTACGTTAAGTAATAAGCCGCCCGGTAGCGACACATCGATGAAATGCATGTGGCACACCGGGCAAGTGCACGTTAGCCCTAATGGGAAGGTTCTTAGTCATCTATATTTTTCGTCCGCAGCAGCTGTCTGGCCTGCTCAATAACGGGTAAATCCACCATCTCGCCGTTTATCTGGAAAGCGTAGCTGTGTTCGGCCGCTTTCAGAACCTGCTTTGCCCAGTCTATTTTGCTGCGATCCGTTGCGAATGCCTGCTGAACGGCATCGATCTGTGAAGGGTGAATACAGAGTTTGGCCGAGAAGCCGAGCGAGCGCGCATGTAATGCGTCGGCTAACACCCGGTCATGATGTGTGAAGTCAGGGTTGACGCAATCTATTGGCGGGGGCAAATCGGCCAGTCTCGAAGCCACGACAATACGGCTTCTGGCATACAGCAAGGCATGCAGAGATTGATCGCAATGAATATCAAGTGAGAAATCCAGTGAACCAAATGCGACTCTTTCTACTCCTGCCGCACAAATTTCTTCTGCATTATGCAACCCGCGTGCGGTTTCAATAATCGCAATAATATTCACGTTTCCCAATCTATTACGATTTATCATTTCCCGTGCTTCATTCAGCATTTCTGCTGATTCTATTTTAGGTAAAACAATTTCCCATGTGACTATTTTATGTTTGGATAGTACGTTATTTCTTAATTTCTCTTTATTGTTGAGTTTATTCAGAAACTCGATGTCTTCACTGAATTCCATTGAACCAAACTTGTTTAAACGTATATATCTTTTGCAATTTATTTCAGAGACGGGAGTATCGTTTTTATCCCACTGGATAATATTTTCTCTGGCTTGGTTTTTCTCATCAGGATGAACAGCATCTTCTAAATCAAATATCACGGCATCGGCCCCGCAACTGACGGCATGTTGAAAGCGGTGGGGCGCATTACCAGGCACAAAGAGATAGGTTTTAGCGTGTTCCATGCTGCTCTCCTTTTGTTAATTAATTGATTAAAAGACATTTTATTAAAATGTAACTAATTAGTTGCGAATAAGAATGATACCTATTTACATTGACATTGGTGATATGCTAGCTTTCCGTTCATTATTTTTCAATCCATCTATCACGACATTTTTATTAAGTTTCGGGATGTGTTAACCCGAGCTTTAATGACACCCTTTTATACGTTACTGCAATCAATTTTTACTTGTTTTATCGGTATGAGGAGTGGTTATGAATATCAAGGCTGACGACGTTAAACACAGGGATATACATCGGAATGCAGATGATTTTCTCTCTGATTATTCAAATAAAAATGCGTTAAGGCGATTGATTCGCTGCTTTTTCGCAGAAGGGATTTTGAATAAAAATGACCTGAATTTTATTGAGGGTAATTCCAGGGGTGCAACGCTGACTTTGCGGGGTAGTAAAGGTGTATTGAAATTTGATGATATTTCCCCAGCACCGGCAAACACATATATTAATAATGGAAATATTTATCTCATTAATTCAGATGGCACCTCTTTTCCCGTCACCAGTCACGAACGGCTGATTGATTTACTTCGCGATAATTTCGATTTTCTCCCTGAAGAGAGCGGCATCAGCGGCCTGAAAAAAGATGTGGGTAACAGTATTCGTAATGATACCAATGCCCGGCGCTATCGCTGCCGATGGCGTGCTGAGGTGGCTGATGCCATGCAGCGGGACGGGCAGAACCATTTCACACAGTGGCTGCGTCGGCAGTTAAGCATTCGCGATGCTGCCATGCTTCTCGATCAGTGGGGTTCGCTGGAAGGGCATCCCTACTATCCGACCTGGAAATCCCGCCCTGGACTGAGTGACGAAGACGTCCAAAAGCTATCACCCGAATTCAATGCCCGCGTACCGCTGCGTATTACCGCGCTGCGCCGCGATATGGCATATGTCGAATGTATGCCGCACGTCGATGATTTTCATCAGTGGTTTGCTCAGGCGTTCCCCGCGCTCTGGCAGGACTGGAAGCAGCGCCTGAATCAACAGGGATTGGATGAGACGCAGTGGCTCCCGCTGCCCATCCACAGCTGGCATCTGGAAAACTGGGTGAAATCTCACTATGCGGATGAGATCGCCGAAGGGATTCTACTGACCGATGGTCCCGATCTCATCACGCTGCCGGGTATGTCGTTCCGTACCGTTTTGCCCGTTGAACCGCCTGCGTCCCCCTTCATCAAACTGCCTGTCGCCATCTGGATGACCAGCGAAATGCGCAGCCTACAGGCGAAATCCATCCACATGGGGCCACGTATCAGCACCATTATCGAAGCGATTCTGGCGCAGGAAGGTGGGTTCGAGCAGCGGCTGGAGTTTTTCCGCGAAGAGGCGGCGTTCCACTACAAGCACGCGGTTCATCAGGATGATGCGCCGGGCAAACACCTCTCCGTCGTGTTCCGCGATGCACATGCCTATGAACGCTCGGATGGCGCGCTACCCGTGACCGTCGCCACGCTGTTTACGGCGTTGCCTCATCGCGACCAGCCGCTGTTCACCGAGTTGGTCACGCTGTCCGGGCTTGGCCCCGAAGCGTGGTTCCGCCAATACGTGCGTGCCGTGACCCGGCCTGTCATCGCTATCTATTTGCTGTACGGCATCGGGCTGGAAGCGCACCAGCAGAACAGCCAGATCCTCTTTTCATCTGAAGGCGTCGCGCAGGGATTATTAATCCGCGATTTCGGCGACGGGCGTACCTACGCGCCGCTGCTGCGTCAGGGCGGCTATCACCTGCAACCTTACGTTTGGCCCGGCATTCTGCCCACGGTGTTTGAAGGCGATATCGAGCCAGTGAGGATGTTTGTCGTCGATGCCTGTTTTGTCAGCCACCTGCATGAACTGGCGCTGGCGCTCAGTGCGGAATATGGCTTTGCCGATGCCCGGCTGTGGCAGGTGATGAAAGAGGAAACGGCTGCGGCGTTTGACGCAGTGAAGTCGCGCGTTGACGGCGAACTGTGGCAGACCGAACGCGACATGTTTTTGACCCAGCCCTGGTACACGCGCTCGCTGCTGCGCATGCACATCCAGGAATACCGCGACTACCGGATTCAGCACGGTCTGAGCAATCCCTTCCTCACGGCAGGGGAAGAAACCCGCATCGGATCGTGATGTATGGCGATGCTCCCGCCTCACCGGCTGAAAACACGGGAGCATCTTTTTTCACTCCTCATTTTGAGATGGATAACTTAGTTGATGAACGCCAGGAAGAACTTCACTCCACCTACCGGGAAAACGCGTTTTCCTATTCCCTCCGCGTTGGCCATCGCCGTAACGGCTGTGCTAAGCGGCATCGCGATACCCGCGCAGGCTGAAACGGGCGAGCGCGATGATTCCACTATCGTGGTTGAAGCCAAAAATGCGGAAGCCGTACAGGGGCTGGTGGCGGGCGGCATGTCGGCGCGATCGTCCAGTACCGGGCTGTTGGGCAAAAAGGACGTGATGGATACGCCGTTTAACGTCAGCAACGTGACCTCATCGTTTATTGAAAACAAACAGGCGCAAACGCTGGGGCAGGTGGTGGCTCATGACGCCTCGGTGCGGGTGAGCAGTTCTCAGGGCGGTCTGTTGGATTCTTATTACATCCGCGGTTTTCCACTCAATGAAGGAAACCTGAGCGACATCGCCATGAACGGCGTCTACGGTGTTGCGCCCAACTATCAGCTGATGACCGACTACATCGAGCGAGTGGAAGTGCTGAAAGGACCGTCGGCGCTGCTGTATGGGCTGTCGCCGAACAGCAGCGTGGGTGGCGTGATTAATGCCGTCACCAAACGCCCGACCACCGTCGGCAATCTGACCCGACTGACCACCAGTTGGCAGTCTGATTCTCAACTCACGCAGCATGCGGATATTTCCCGCGTCTATGCGCTGGAGAACAACAACCTGCTCGGCATTCGTTTTAATGGTAACTATGGCTATGGCGATACGGTGTGGGACGGCAGCGACAAGCGCACGCAGGTCGGCGCGCTGGGGCTGGATTTCTCGTCAGAACGTTTCCGCGCCACGCTGGATCTCATCACTCAGCACCTGAAAACCCGGGCACCGTCGCGTCCTTATTCGTTTGCGGCCGGTGTGACCGTGCCCGACGCGCCGGATGGCAACACCAACATCTCCCAGCCGTGGGGATTCTGGCATTCCAAAGACCAGTCGGTACTGCTGCATACCGAATACGATCTGGCGGATAACGTCACCTGGTTTACCGATCTCGGCGGTTCCAGCGCACACGTGAGCCGACTGTCGGAGCAGGTGCCGCAGGTGATTAATAACAACGGCGACATTCGTTCCGGCGTGGGGAATTATCGCTTTACCACCAGTCGTTACAATTTCGCGACCGGCGTTCGCGCAGATGTGGAAACCGGATCGGTCACTCATAAGCTGTCGGCCCAGACCAGCTACTATCGCGATCGTCAGGCCAGCGCCAGCAGAGCGGGAACGGCAATTGATTCAAATATTTATAACCCTGTCTCTGCGCCAGCACAGGATATCGCCGCGCCGTCGAGTATCTACAAACGTTCGTCCACCGCGCTATCCGGCATCGCGCTGGCGGATACGCTTGGCTTCTGGAACGATGCGCTGCAAGTGACGGGTGGGCTACGGTATCAGCAGATCAACTCGGATAACTTCGCAGCGCCAGATGGCGGAGCGCGCTCTTCTTATGACAAGAGCGCAATCACCCCGATGCTCGGGGTGATTGTTAAACCCTGGCAGCACATCTCGCTCTATGCCAACTACATTGAGGGGCTGAGTAAAGGGGACGTGGCCCCCACGACGGCGAGCAATGCGGGGCAGGTACTGTCGCCGTATAAGAGCAAGCAGTACGAAGCTGGGGTGAAAGTGGATGCGCTGGGGACGATTTCCACGCTGAGTGTCTTCCAGATTACCAAGCCGAGCGGCGCGCTGGTTAACGGCACATTTGTTGATGCCAACGAGCAGCGCAATCGGGGTATCGAGCTGGATGTGGTTGGTTCACCGCTAGAAGATCTGCGTCTGACCGGTGGCGTGATGCTGCTGGATGCCGAGCTAACCAAAAGCGTGACGCCGGGGGCGCAGGGCAAGCGCGCGCCGGGCACATCGCGTTTTCAGGCTAACGCTGGCGTGGAATATGACCTGCCGTTCCTGCGCGATCTGACGCTCAATGCCAACGTCACCCATAACGGGAAGCAGAACGTCAACACCATCAATACCCAATCTATTCCTTCCTGGACCACCGTTGATTTCGGCGCGCGCTACAAGACGCGAATCTACAACGCGCCCACCACGTTCCGTGCGGATGTACTCAACGCCTTTGACCGCAATTACTGGTCTGGCGTGACATCGTTCAGCACGGTATCGCAAGGAACGCCGCGGACGCTGATGCTGTCCGTTGCGGTTGATTTCTAAGGATAGGCATTTTTCAGGAACCGAACGTTAAGGAGATAGCGATGAGCAACCTGTTTAGCTTTGCCGCAGTGTCTTCCCCCTCTGTCGCACAGGCCCACTGGCCTGAGAGACTGACGCCTTATCTGGATAGTGAGATTGAGCAGTTTCTTTTCAACTCGCCGCAAAGGCTGTCATGGCTGGTTGAGCAGTATGGGTCGCCGCTGAATATTGTCTGGCCGCACACAGTTGCCAACAATATCGCGGCATTGCGAACCGTGTTGCAGCGTCATGATGTGGACTGCCGTCTGTACTACGGTGCCAAGGTGAACAAATCACCGGGGCTGGTACAGGCGGCCGTTAACGCGGGCGTCGGCGTGGATGTTTCCAGCTTACAGGAACTGAAAGATGCACTGCGGGCAGGCTGTGACGGCATGCGGCTGTGCGCCACCGGTCCGGCGAAGACGCGCGAATTCCTGACGGAGCTGGTTTATCACCGCGCGCTTATCGTGCTGGATTCGCCGGAAGAGTTCGACGAGCTGCTCGCGCTGGCGGATTTGCTGCGCGTGACGGAGCCGGTGCGGGTTTTGCTGCGCTATCGCCCGTCGTTCGCTCAGGCCAGCCGGTTTGGCATGCTGGCTGATGAGATCGCTATTTGCCTGGAGACGTTGGGTGCCAGACTGAATGCGCTTCATCTGGAGGGCTTCCATTTCCATCTGAGCGGCTATGAGCCCGACACCCGCGTGGCCGCATTGGCTGAGGTGCTGCCGTTGCTGGAGCGAGCGCGCTCAAAGGGATTACAGCCCGCCATTATTGATATCGGCGGGGGATTGCCGATTCAATATCTTCCGGCTTCGCGCTATCAGGATTATTTGGCAAAGCAGAATGGGGCAGACTACCGCCACGGTCAGGTGCCGACCTCGTTTTATCCGTATGGTGGCGAGCGTTCGGCAACTGACTATCTTGAGGCATTTCTGTCAGCCTCAATCGGGGAGAAACGCGTGGCAGACGTACTCAAGCAGCACGGCCTGATTCTGGCGATAGAGCCGGGACGTAGTCTGGCTGACCAAAGTGCGATTACGGTGTTTCGCGTCACGCGCACGCGCCGCCAGCCGGATGGCAACCACGTCGTGTTTGTGGAAGGGAGTAGTTTCAGCGCGTGTGAAACCTGGTTTAACTCTGAGTTTTTGATTGATCCTCTGCATGTTTTTTCCGTCAAAAAAGACACACGTCCGGTGCCGGGCAAGGCCTGGATCGCCGGACACAGCTGTCTGGACGACGATGTCATTACGAACCGATTGATTCATTTTCGAACCGTGCCGCAGCCAGGTGATTTACTGATTTACGCGAATACGGCGGGATACCAGATGGACCTGCTGGAGAACGCGTTTCATCGACATCCGCTGCCTGCGCGCTTGTGTGCGTTCAAAGGTAAGAAAGGTGAGCTGATTTTTTCCAGTGATAACTGAATGGAGCAGAACCATGATCCTGAATAAAGTAACTGATTTGATTGGTAATACCCCCGTTATACAAATTCCGGTTCCCTATGGGGATACGCGTTTGTTTTTAAAAGTGGAGAAGAACAATCCCGGCGGCAGCATGAAGGATCGCATGGCGCGCAACATGATTGTCGCCGGGCTGAAGTCAGGCAAAATCCGCCCCGGCGGCACCATCGTTGAGTCGTCATCGGGTAATACCGGTATCGGGCTGGCGCTGGCGTCGATCGAATACGGCCTGCGCTTTATCGCTGTGGTCGATCACCACGCTGCACAGGACAAAATTGCCATCATGCGCGCGCTCGGCGCGGAAATTCGCTACGTCTCCGGCGACTACGGTGAAGATGAGGTGGCGGTGGTGGAGCGTCAGCGCATGGCGGCACAGCTGGCGCAGGAAATACCCGGCGCGGTGTTTATGAACCAGTCGGATAACGCGGCGAATGCGGGCGGCTATGCCGATTTTGTCCGCGAGCTGTTCAGCCAGATTGGCAAGATCGACGCGTTTGTCGGCTGCGTGGGCACCGGCGGATCGATGACCGGCATTTCACACGGCCTGAAAGTCCATAACCCGGATATTACGACCATTGCCGTTGAACCGGTGGGCTCTATCGTCTTCGGCCACCCCGGCAAACCTTACTATCAGTCCGGCACTGGTACGCCCGCGGGAGATACCGTAGGGCTGGTACTGGATTACAGCTGCATCGACTGCGGCGAGCAGGTCTCGGATACACAGGCATTTGAAACGGCACGCTATGTCGCACGCCATTACGGCCTGCTGGTCGGCGGCTCAACGGGGGGGGTGATCTATAAGGCGCTGGAGCTGATCTATCAGGATCGCATCGGCGGCAACGTCGTGCTGGCGATCGCCGACGGCGGTGAAAAATACCTGCACACGGTGTTTAACGAAGAGTGGCTGGCGGCGCGTAATCTGACAGATAGCGGCGTGTGGCACGATCTGGATCGCTGGCTGGGCAACGCGATTTCTCTGGAGCAGGCAAGCTAAGGAGTCAAGGATGACCGAAGCGCTAAGCGGGCAGCCGCTTAACGTGGTGATTTGCGGGGCCGGTAAGACCGGCCATCTCACCACGGTACTGTTTAAGCAACTGCCGGACGTCAAGGTGACGCTGTTGGGCAGCCATCCCCGCCTGCCGGAAGCCTACCAGCAGCACGGTAAACGGCTACACGCATTGCTGCCGGATGGCAAGACGCTGACGGCCACGCCGGACTGCGTCACCTGCGATCCGGCGGAAGCCTGCCGCGATGCGGACGTCGTTATCATCACCGTTCCCGCCAACTTCCGCGCCGATCTTCTGGCGCGGATTGTTCCCCATCTGCCTGCCGACAAGCCGGTGTACGTTGGTGCCATTCCCGGTTTTTGCGGCTTTGACTGGCTGGCTGAACGTGAATTGGCCGCTCGGCCAAACGCGGTGATTTGGGGAATGAAGGACGTTGCGCATATTGCGTTTGATTTGCTGCCAGGTCAGTCGATCAAAATGGGCGGCGAAAAATCCACGCTGTATGTTGCCACGCATCGGCGTGAAACGGCTGCGAGCCAGCAGGTGCTGATGGCGCTGTTGCAGCGGCTTTATTCCGCGCCAGTGGTGCTATTGCCGGATTATCTGGAAATCACGCTGACGCCGGGTAACCCGATTATGCACAGTGCGGTGATTTATGGCCTGATCGGCCCCTACGGTCAGTGGCACGCCCGACCGCTCCCGCAGCCGCTATGCTGGTGGAATGATTGCCCGGAACTCGGTGCCTATTATCTGGAACGCATGGATGAAGAGAACCAGCAACTGTGCGCGGCGCTGGAGACGCGACTCGGCGTGCGGCTGGACTCGGTGCTGCCGCTTAAGCAGGAGATTATCGATGCCTATGGCGAGCAGATTGCCGATGCGCACACGATGCTCTCTGTGCTGCGCACCAATCAGGCTTACCACGGTATCGGCCTGCCGCTACGACAGCATGACGCTGGTGGGTACGTGTTTGATACGCTGCATCGGGTGTTTCAGGAGGATATCGCCTACGGCCTGAGCCTGCTGGTGACCATCGCAGAAAATCTGGCGGTCAGCGTGCCGTACATTGAGGAAGTCTACCGGTGGTGCAGCGATTACATGGGCACATCCACGCAGGATCGTCCCGACTATTTCCCGCCGCACTGGTTGGCATGAAGGGGGGGAAATGACGATCGTGGCTGAAATGAGGCAGGGTGACGCCGTGGAATCAGGAGGATCCGAACCATGCGCTTGAGCGGGCAGGTGGCGTTCATCATCCACTTCATGTTTGTCGTACAGCTGGTCGCGATGGGCGCGATGGAGATGAGCGGGCCGTTTTGGCCGCTGCATCTGGAAAGTATGTCGTCCGGCGCGGAACTGAGTATCGCGGGGATTGCCGTGTACGTCGGGCCGATGCTGGGCATCATGCTGACCAGCGCCTTCTGGGGACGGATGGGCGATCGGCTGGGCAACAAAGCCATGATGATCCGCGCGCTGTTTGGGCTGGCGTTGACCCAGCTCGGACTGGCGTGGGCCAATGATATCTGGACGATAGTCGCCCTGCGTTTTATTCAGGGTGCCTGTGCGGGCTATATCGCCCCCGCGCAGGCCTATGGCGTCGCGGTGGTCAGCCCGTTACAGCGTACGCGGCTGTTCGCCTGGCTTCAGGTGTCCACCAACGTGGGATCGCTGCTGGGAGCGATTGTCGGCGGGCTGATCCTCGATTACCTGAATTTCTTTTGGATCAACCTGAGCGCGGCGATCCTCTGCGCGCTGTGCGGCATTACCGTGGCGTTGTTCCTGCCGCATGTCTCCCCCGAGGTTCCCGTTGCTCCGCCAGCGGATGCACAGGCGAAAACAATTCCCCGCAGGCGGCTCTGGGCACTGTCGCCGATTTCCGGTCTGCTGCTGATTTCCGGCCTGCTGCTGACCAGCCGCATGATTCCACAAACGCCGTTTTCTCTCTATATGGACGGCGTCTTTCAGGTGGATAAGTGGGTTATCGGGCTGTGTTATGGCTTACAGGCGACCGGTGTGATTGTCTCTGCGTCGCTGTGGGCGCGCTATTTTGAAAACCTCTCGCTGTCGCAGACGCTGAGCCGCCTGTGTGTGGTCATGCTGGCCTGCGCCATTGTGACGTTGGCGGCCGCCACGATCCTGAATATTGCGATTTTCATTCCGCTTTATTTCCTGTGGGGCGTGCTGCTGGGGGCGACGACGCCGGTTCTGATGGCGCTGATTTCCCGTGCGGCTGGCGCCGGGCAGCAGGGTTACATACTCGGTGTGGCACAAAGCGTCAGCCAGTTTGCCTCGATTCTGGGCATTTCTTTGGGCGGATTGGTGCTCTATTCCCCCGGACTACGTTCGCTGTTCTTCTGCGTTGGGGCCGCGTATCTGGTGACCTTCCTGGTCTCGCTGATGCTGCTACGACGCCTGCGGATACAGGCGGAAAAACATGACTCTCTCTCGACGAAGGGAAATATCGAAAATGTGTAATCGTTGGACGCGGCAACATTGCCGTCGGTTATTGCTGGGTGTGCTGTTGATGGTCGGCCTGTCGCCGCTGGTGGGGCAGGCTGAGCAAACCGCACAAACCTCCACTGTCATCAAGGACGTGCTGGGGCGTGAGGTGAGAGTCAACACGCCAGTGCAGCGCGTTATGTTGGGCGAGGGGCGTCAGCTTTATCTGGTCGCGATGCTCGATCGGGAAGATCCGGCGAAAAGGATTGTCGCCTGGAAGCGCGATCTGATTCAGTCGGATCCGGCAACGTGGCACCAGTATCGCGATCGTTTTCCTCAACTGGCGAAAATCCCAACGTTTGACGGCACGGAAAAGGGCACGTTCGACGTGGAGCAGGCGGTGTCGCTGAAGCCGGACGTCATCATTATGAACATTGAGGCGCAGCGGTCGGTTGTCGATGCGGGCTATGACCGGATACTGGATAGCGTCGGTATTCCGATTGTGTATGTCGATTTTCGCTATCACCCGTTGGAAAACACCGCGCCGACCATGCGCCTGTTCGGCAAGCTGTTTAATCAGGAAGCGCGCGCCGAAGCCTTTCTCGCGTTTCGCGAGGCGCAGCTAAAACGCGTTTCTGACGTGCTGGCGGCCAAAAAACCGCGTTCACCACGCGTGTTCATTGAGCGGCTGGGGGGCTACACCGATGAATGCTGCCTGACGTTCGGCCCGGATAACTTTGGTAAGTTCGTGCAATTGGCCGGTGGCGAGAATGTTGCGGCAAAAAATGCGCCGAGCACGTTTATGCAGATGCACCCTGAACAGGTGATTGTGGAAAACCCGGAAGTGGTGGTGATTACCAGCGGCAACTTTGAAGCCTTCGTGCCGGGCGGACGCTGGATTGGGCTGGGGCCAGGGCAGGATATGACGGAAGGGCGCAAGCGGCTCGAATGGTTTCTGGGGCGGCCGGCGTATACCAACACCGTTGCGAAGCAGAAACGCGCGTTCCATGCCATCTGGCATCAGTTTTATAACGGCCCCTATGATTTCATTGCGATCCAGCAACTGGCTGAGTGGTTCCACCCTGACTTATTCCGCGATCTCAGCGCGGATGAGACCTTCCGCCAGCTTCATCAGCAGTTTTTACCAGTTGATTATCAGCCGGGCTATTTCGTCAGTCTTGCGCAGTAAGTCAATAAGAGGCCGGCTCCGGTACATAAACCGGAGCTACACGAGACCGTTACGTCAGGAGGTGGATAATGTTTGAAGGTATGAGCTACCACATTGCCCTTACGCCCGTGCAGTTCCTGCTTCCCTCTGAAAATGTTGATATGTCGAACGTGGAGTGTTTGATGGAGGATATTTGCCGCTGTGGCTGCTGGACGACACCGGTACCCATCGAGAAAGAGACCGGGATTATTATGGACGGTAACCACCGGCTACGTGCGGCCACCGAACTGGGGTTAAAGCACATTCCTTGCGCACTGCTCGATTACGAAGATCCCCGCGTGTCGGTTTACCATTGGAAGACCGGACAGCCTTTTTGCAAGAATCTGATTATGCAGACGATTGTGGCAGAGAAGAGCCTGTTTCCCTACAAGACCACGCGCCATCTTTTCCAGCCCGCGCTGCCGTCGGTGAGTGTTGTGCTGGATAAACTCATGCGTTAATCACTTTACGCTGTCGCTCTGTATCCGGGCGACGGCGTTCTCCCGCCTCTCTTTTCTCCTGCTTTTGCCACTCCCGCGCCTTTTTATTAGCGGCAGCATTACTATAATCATTTGTAAATGACAGCTTTCGTAAACGACAATCTTTGTGAACGACAACCACCGTAAATCGCCGATTATTTTATGACTGATGGCAAAGGAAATGATTGATTACACGAATTTTAATATGCTTTGTAACAATTTTGCCTAGAATGTATACCAGAAACGACTGTCAGTAATTCGTGTGTTTCTGAACAATAGCAGCGTCGGCGCTATTACGCCTTTGGAGAAAGAGAATGCAAGAAAACTATAAAATTCTGGTTGTAGATGACGACATGCGGTTGCGTGCGCTATTGGAGCGTTATCTGACTGAGCAGGGTTTTCAGGTACGTAGCGTAGCCAATGCTGAACAGATGGACCGTTTACTGACCCGTGAATCCTTTCACCTCATGGTGCTGGACCTGATGCTGCCGGGCGAAGATGGTCTGTCCATCTGCCGTCGCTTGCGTAGCCAAAGCAACCCGATGCCGATCATTATGGTGACGGCGAAAGGGGAAGAAGTGGATCGTATCGTCGGGCTGGAAATCGGCGCGGACGATTATATTCCTAAACCTTTCAACCCGCGTGAACTGCTGGCTCGCATCCGTGCGGTGCTGCGTCGCCAGGCGAATGAACTGCCGGGCGCGCCGTCGCAGGAAGAAGCCATTATCGCGTTTGGTAAATTTAAGCTGAATCTGGGCACGCGCGAAATGTTCCGTGATGATGAACCTATGCCGTTGACCAGCGGTGAGTTTGCCGTGCTGAAGGCGCTGGTGAGCCACCCGCGTGAACCGCTGTCCCGCGATAAGCTGATGAACCTGGCCCGTGGTCGTGAATACAGCGCGATGGAGCGTTCCATCGACGTACAAATTTCTCGTCTGCGCCGCATGGTGGAAGAGGATCCGGCGCACCCGCGCTATATCCAGACCGTGTGGGGTCTTGGCTACGTGTTTGTCCCGGACGGCAGTAAGGCATGATGCAATGGCGCTTTTCTCCGCGCAGCTCATTTGCACGGACGTTGCTACTGATTGTCACATTGTTGTTTGTCAGTTTGGTCACCACCTATCTGGTGGTGCTCAATTTCGCTATTCTGCCGAGTTTGCAGCAGTTCAATAAGGTGCTGGCATACGAAGTAAGAATGCTGATGACGGACAGTCTGCAACTGGAAGATGGCTCCACGCTTGAGGTGCCGCCTGCGTTCCGGCGTGAGATTTACCGCGAATTGGGTATATCGCTATACACCAATGCGGCGGCGGAGGAAAGCGGCCTGCGGTGGGCTCAGCACTACAAGTTTCTGAGTGACCAGATGGCGCAACAGCTGGGCGGCCCGACGGATGTGCGGGTTGAGGTCAGCAAGAACACGCCGGTGGTGTGGCTGAAAACCTGGCTGTCACCGGATATCTGGGTGCGCGTTCCCCTCACTGAAATCCATCAAGGCGATTTCTCGCCGCTCTTCCGCTATACGCTGGCGATCATGCTGCTGGTGATTGGCGGCGCCTGGCTCTTTATCCGGGTGCAGAACCGACCCTTGGTTGAGCTGGAGCATGCGGCGTTGCAGGTCGGTAAGGGCATTATTCCGCCGCCGCTGCGGGAGTATGGCGCTTCCGAGGTGCGTTCCGTGACTCGCGCCTTTAACCAGATGGCCTCCGGCGTGAAGCTGCTGGCCGATGACCGCACGCTGTTAATGGCAGGCGTGAGCCATGACCTGCGTACGCCGCTGACGCGAATTCGTCTGGCGACCGAAATGATGGGCAAGGAAGATGACTATCTGGCGGAGTCGATCAATAAGGACATTGAAGAGTGTAATGCGATTATTGAGCAGTTCCTTGACTATCTGCGTACCGGCCAGGAAATGCAGACGGAAGTGGCCGATCTGAACGCCATCATGGGTGAAGTGGTGGCATCGGAGAGCGGTTATGAACGCCAGATCGACAGCGAGTTTGCTACCGGTGAGCTGTTGGTGTGCATCAGTTCGCTGTCGATAAAACGTGCGGCGCTGAATCTGGTGGTGAATGCGGCGCGTTACGGTAACGGCTGGATAAAAGTCAGTACCGGACGTGAGCTACAGCGCGTCTGGTTTCAGGTCGAGGATGATGGAGAAGGCATTGCGCCCGATCAGTTGAAGCATCTGTTCCAGCCGTTTGTTCGCGGCGACAGCGCGCGAACCACCAGCGGTACTGGGCTGGGGCTGGCGATTGTGCAGCGTATTATTGATGCGCACAATGGCGTGCTGGATGTCGGCACCAGCGAACGCGGTGGGCTCTGTGTCCGCGCGTATTTGCCGCTGCTCGCAGAGGCATATGCGCCTGAAATCAGTACAGTGAAAGAATGACCCATCCGGTTTCCTCTGTCTCTTAGCCACAGTTTTTATGCTGACGAGAAGAGGGTTTCGTGCGCGATAATGCCGTTATTTTCATGCTACCCGTGTAGCACGCGCCCGACACGGGACGGCTCACACGCCGCTCGCCCCGTGACCCCAGGCTTTCGGCGGAAATTATGCCGCTGCCGCGGTGCCTTCGTCGTATCAGGCTCAACGGACCGCTTGCGACACGTTCCAGACGTGGCGCAAGCTTTCGCCGCGTCCTGCGGCTCATCCTAAGCCTGCTAGCTCCTCAGCATAATTTTTTACGCCGGAAAGGAAAAAACCGAGGTAAATTCCTGTATTTATGTATAAGAGATAGTTCGCTGGGTGAGTCGTTAACGTATAGATGGAATGAATGTCCCCTCCCCTGCTCAGAGGAGGGGAATGCGTTTACCGCTTCGGTCCTGCTTTCACCAGCGCTGCGCCTGCTGGTGCATCGGTGTATTTATCGAAGTTGGTGATAAAGCGCTGTGCCAGATCGTCCGCTTTTTCCTGCCACTGTTCGACGCTCGCGTAGGTATCACGCGGGTCGAGAATGTCAGGGTTGACGCCGGGCAGCGAGGTTGGGATCGCCAAATCGAAGACCGGTAATGTCTGCATTTCTGCATTATCAATGCTGCCGTTCAGAATGGCGTCAATAATCCCGCGCGTATCTTTAATGGAGATACGTTTACCGCTGCCGTTCCAGCCAGTGTTCACCAGATAAGCCTGTGCACCGGCCGCCTTCATGCGTTTTACCAGCACTTCAGCGTACTGCGTTGGGTGCAGCATCAGGAATGCTGCGCCGAAGCAGGCGGAGAAGGTCGGTGTCGGTTCCGTCACGCCGCGTTCGGTTCCCGCCAGTTTGGCGGTAAAGCCGGACAGGAAATGATACTGCGTTTGATCGGACGTCAGGCGAGAAACAGGAGGCAACACGCCGAATGCGTCAGCCGTCAGGAAGATCACTTTCGTTGCATGGCCCGCTTTGGAGACCGGTTTAACGATATTCTGAATATGGTAGATAGGATAAGAGACGCGGGTGTTCTCGGTTTTCGAACCGTCGTTGAAGTCTACGGTACCGTCTGCCAGCACGGTGACGTTCTCCAGCAGGGCGTCGCGTTTGATCGCGCCGTAGATATCCGGCTCGGCTTCTTTGGATAGCTTGATGGTTTTGGCATAGCAGCCGCCTTCAAAATTGAAGACGCCGTCGTCGTCCCAGCCGTGTTCGTCATCGCCAATCAACTGGCGTTTGGGGTCGGTGGACAGCGTGGTTTTGCCTGTACCGGAAAGACCAAAGAAGACTGCCACATCGCCTTTTTCGCCGACGTTTGCCGAACAGTGCATGGAGGCGATGCCTTTCAGCGGCAGCAGATAGTTCATGATGGAGAACATACCTTTCTTCATTTCGCCGCCGTACCAGGTGCCGCCGATCAGCTGGATGCGCTCTGTCAGGTTGAACGCGACAAAGTTCTCGGAGTTCAGCCCCTGTTCCTGCCAGTTCGGGTTGGTGCATTTTGCGCCGTTCATTACGATGAAGTCTGGCTCAAAGCCTTCCAGTTCTTCATCGCTCGGGCGGATAAACATGTTTTTGACGAAATGCGCCTGCCAGGCCACTTCCGTTACGAAACGTACGCTGAGGCGACTGTCTGGATTCGCGCCGCAGAAGGCATCGATGATGAACAGGCGCTTGCCGGAAAGCTGCGTAGTGACGAGCTGCTTCAGGTGCGTCCAGGTTTCCTGACTCAACGGATGGTTATCGTTCTTACCTTTACCCTGATCGGACCACCACACGGTGTCGCGTGTAACGTCATCGCGCACGATGTATTTGTCTTTCGGGGAACGGCCGGTAAAGATGCCGGTATCGACGGCGACTGCACCCAGTTGGGTTTCGATGCCGCGTTCATAGCCTTGTAGGGTAGGAGAGCGTTCTTCTTCAAAAAGCAGTTCATAGCTGGGATTGTAGACAATATCGCGGACATCGTGGATTCCATAAGCCGTCAGGGCTTGCGGGGTAATACCGTTGATCTGCATGTTGCTACTCCTCAAGTTATAGTCGTACTACTAAACATTGTAGGGAGTGAGCTTATTTTAACCGCGATAGCAATCATAAAATTAAATAAATTCATTAATAACTTTGCTTATTTAGGGTGTTTGAAAAATAATCACGGCGGTTTATAGATGGGAAAATAAGCAAAATAAAACGGGTACTTTCGTACCCGTTAAAACGATTAATGCAACAGATTTCCTGATGAATCGTGCCGTATGGCGCGGATGTCCAGCGAATTAAACAAGTAGTGCGTGCCACAATAGTCACAGTGCATATCGATTTCACCGTCCTGCTCGATCATTTCATTGATCTCCTGATCGGACAGCGTCATTAATGCATCTGCGCAACGATCGCGCGAACAGTGGCAGCGGAATTCGACATCCTGCGGTTCGTACACGGTTACTTCTTCCTGATGATAAAGGCGGTACAGCACCTCGGTGGCAGGCAGGGTAAACAGCTCTTCGGCTTTGACCGTGGTGGTGAGCTGCGTCAGGTGATCAAAATCATTACGATCGGCATCCTGCGCAGGCAGTACCTGAAGCAGCATACCCGCGGCCGCCTGATTGCCCTCGTGCTGTCCGGTACGGATAAACAGCCGTGTCGGCAACTGCTCGGACTGCTGGAAATAGCTCTCCAGACATTCTGCAACGGTTTCACCTTCTAAACCGACAACGCCCTGATAACGCTCACCTTCCGTTGGCGTAATGGTAATGACCAGATAGCCATTGCCGACCATCTCTTTCAGCGAACTCCCCGGCGCGATATCCCCTTGCAGACGGGCAACACCGCGCATTTGCTGCTGATGGTTGCCGTTAATCACCGCCAGTTTCAGTGGGCCATCGCCCTGAAGCTGAACGGTAATATCGCCGCTGAATTTTAGCGTAGCCGTCAACAGGCTGGTGGCAACCAGCATTTCACCCAGCAGCGTTTGCACCGCAGGCGGATAGTCGTGGTTGGTCAAAATACGTTGATACGTCTCGTTAACGGTTACCAGCTCGCCACGAACGGCATAATTTTCAAACAGGTAACGGTGTAATTGGTCGTGAGCCATAATGTTTTCTCGTCGTAATAGTGCGGCGATCGCTGAGTCTTCTCTCTATTGTCATCAGTTTGATGACCAACAAATGAAGGGCGGAGCGTTATTCCTGATCGCTGTATTTAAATTTAATCAGATCGCGTCGCTCTTTTTTATCAGGGCGGCGATCGGGATGTGGCATCGTTAGCGCATTCATTTTCCGCGCCTGCGCCAGCTTTTCTCGTTTCTCAATACTTTCGGTCGTTTCCTGATACAACGCCTGCGCCTCTGTCGCGCTTCTGCGCTGGCCGCTGACGGCCAAAATGACCACGGTGCGTTCGTCATTGCCCTGACGCAGTTTAACCTCGGCATTCAGTTCGACCTGTTTGCTCGGCTTACCGCGTTGCCCGTTATAGTGCACTTTGCCGCCGTCGATCATTTCGCGGGCAATGGCCCGGGTTTTATAGAAACGGGCGGCCCAGAGCCATTTATCCAGACGAACGGCGTCGTCGGCCTGCTCGGTAGCTTTCACCATAAATCCCCTTGATTACCCTAATGCCGATCGTTTAAGGATCGAGATACTGGGGCGACCGCAGCGCGAGGCATCCCTACGGGAACCTCATCACCGTATTTCCCCCTCAGGCCACTGAATTACCCGGCGTTAACGGAGTGACGCAGAGCGGGTAGCAGCGCAAGATAGTCGTTCATTGACGGATGTTGCAGGAATGCCTTTTCCTGCTGGCCGGAATCTGGATTACGCACGCCCAGACAGTAATGGATACCGAACGTTTTCGCGGCATCCAGAATCGGTTCGCTGTCATCCACGAATAATGTTCTGGCAGGGTCGAAACCGGTTTGCTGCTGTACGGCCTGCCACAAGCGCTGATTCTCTTTCGGATATCCATAAGTATGGGTGGAAAGCAATAAATCAAGGTGCTGATCCAGCCCGGTGTGTTCGATTTTTACCGCCAGACTGTGTGGATGGGCGTTGGTCAGCAGAATGGTCTCTTTACCGCATTCGCGCAGCGCTGCTAAAAACGGCGTCGTGTCATCGCGCAGCCGGGCACGAGTGCCGATATCCGTCGTCATTTGATAGATATCCAGATCCAGACGTTCTGACCAGTAATCGAAACAGTACCAGTTTAGCGTGTGCTGAACGGCCTGATACTCTTGTTCGATCAGCTGGTGTGCCTTCTCAAGGCTGATATGGCGTTTTTCACTGAGCGACTGCGGCACCAGTTGAAGCCAGAAATAGCTGTCAAACGCCAGATCGAGCAGCGTGCCATCCATATCCAGTATCACGGTGTCGATGTCATGCCAGTTAACGTGGGGATTCATAACGACTCCAGATGTCGCGCCGTGCCATAGGGATGATGAAGCAGGAGACGCGCAGTGCAATAGTGACGGGAAACCGATTCCGCTAGGTTAGCATAACCGCAAAACGGGCACGATGCCGTTAGCGGGGGAGCAGGGGGCGATTGTCCGGGAACGCATTCGTCATCATGTTGAACCGAGAAGCGTAATAGCGCTGAATGTCGGCCACTCGTTTCTGGCTTTTACGCATTTTAATGCCGGTCAGAACCGCATTGACGATAAACGTTGCAGAAAACAGCAGTAGCAGCAGGCAACTGCCGAGGTAGCGCCAGACGGTAATGACGTCGGGTTCGCTGTGCAGGTTGATGTGCTGCGTCCCGTTGGCATCGGTGCTGAGCTGTGTGATCACGCCCGTGGCATTAAACGGCGTATGCAACAGCATTGCAGAAAGCCGCTGGAGTTCCTGCCACTGGTCCGACGGGCGGTACTCATTGAGCGGCATCGGAGGGAGCGGGTGGTTAACAAACTGTCGTCCTTCATCGCTGCGAATCAGAAATCCACCCGGCGGTGGGCTGTTCAGCGAGTCTGCTGCGTTATTGATTTCCTGATAGAAGAATTGATCGGTAGAACTGTTGACCAGGGATTCCAGCGTTTCTGCGCTGACGGCGGGCAGCACCACATTCATGCCTTTCAGCGTGCCGGAGTTGGCGTCTTTGACCAGCGTATTCCAGTTTTTGACGTCGCTCAGATTCACCAGCGCATTTTTCAGGCGGGAGCAATCGTTTTCCTGCCTACACAAATCTTGTGTTCTCAGAACCACATCAGCGAAGTTTTTCATCAAAATCAGCCCTGATTTCTGGATCGTGGACGCTAGCTGAGAATTAACCTGACCTTCTTTTTCCGCCTGCGGATGGAGTTGACTGTTGACGGATTTCAGCAAGGCAGAAGCTTTTTCAATCGTCTCGGATTCCGGTAAGGGCAACGGTGCGGCTTGATTCCAGTAAATGGCGGAGCAGTCGAACGGGCTGAACGCGTAGGACGACGGCGCGGAAACCGGATGAATGCCTGCGGGCACATAGCACATACCGCTGCCACGCACCGCCAGCGTGTCACCAATGCGGAGCTGGGCCTTTTCCAGATCGCTGACCTGCGTGACCTGAATGCGCTGCGCACCCTGAAGCCAGGCCAGGCTGAGCTTTAGCGGCAGTTCAAGCTGCACGTTAGTGACGAGTAAAATCAGGCTGAGCAGTGAACCAACGGCCAGCAGCAGATTTCGGCCCCAGCGCTGTAGCGGGAAATTTTTCACTTCATCGTGCAGTGAAAGGTGTTCCCCCTGACGGATTACCTGTCGGTTGAGATAGATATCGACATCCGTTTTTCTACCCAGATCCTGTGTGATGTAGGGTTGCCAGTGAGGCGGGTAAATCAGATCGATATTACCGAGCGAGATATTGCCGAGCGGCCCCTGATTGGATTCGCCAAACAGACCCAAGCCTTGCGGCGTGCCGTGAAGGCAGTGCACATCCTGCAGTTCCTGAGCGGACGGTGAGCGAAAGAGCTGCCACAGGCTCCAGCCTGCTAATAAGGATGCGGTGCCGATCAGCCAGGGGAGCAGGGCGATAGGGCTATTCAGGCTGATGAACAAGAGCAGAAAAGACAGGCAGAGCACCGCCGTTTCCTTCAAACCCCCTGAGTGATGCATGGCGTGTTCTTCACGTGTTTCCTTACGGATAGTGACTAACTCGGCATGCTCACTGCCTTCCTGACGGATGGAGGCATTCGGGACAGGTATTTCGCTCGGTAGCGGGGCCAGCGGCCGGTCGTCAAGGCACTCGGTCAGCGAGTGGCCGTTCAGGGAAATAACCAGCGGGATCGATCGTGTTTTTATCAGTTCGACGGTGTTGTTTTCAGTAATGAACTGTTCCCAACTGGGTGGAAGATGGATTTCTTGTGTATCAATGTAGTAGCGCCACTTATTCTGAGCATCGGTGCTCAGGCCATAGCGTGTAATCGTATGGGTGATGGGATAAACCCGATTACTTTGCAGGGAACGCGGCAGTTTTGGCTGCGCATTCGGGGTATCAAGCGGCGTAGTTTGCTGGCTGTTTTCCTGAGCCAGATAACGCTCCACGGCGATGCGTTCATCTTCAGTGAGCCGTCGGGGAAGCGATTGCGAAACGGGTAATGGCGGAGTGGATAAGAAACGACGGCGCAGTCGGTAGCCAATAACACCTCCGATCGCGATCAGACAGGCAAGCAATATCGCCAATAAGGTAAATATTGTGCTCATGTCATCTCCCTTCCAAAACGCGAGGCTCCTTGTTTTCGTCGGAGTTTAACAAAATTATACAATTGATGATAACCCGTATGGCATTGTTTTCTTAGATTAATAACGTAATTGTGAATGGAATTAATCGCATAAGGTGATGATAGTAACAAGCAAAAAATGCCACTTGAATGAGGATATTCCTATTTTTTTTAAGTTATTGACTTTTAGCGGCGGTTTCTCATACAGGATGTATCCTGCATGTTGCTCACACGTAAATTCATCGTCACGATAGTTGCAGCGAAGGCGACTGTTAACGCACAATGTGAGCAGAATCAAAAAAGAATATTTACGATCTTTTCTTATCCAACAGCATGCCATATGCGGATTGCATTAAGCGCAGTCTCTCATGCGTGTTGGGCTAAGATGCCGTTCTGGTCGTAACGCTCTGGGGGCATCAATGAGTCATAACCTGCAAAAACCTAAAATCCTCAAGGTAGAAACGGTAGCGCGTTCGCGCCTGTTTAATGTGGAATCCGTCGATCTTGAATTTAGCAACGGGGTACGCCGGGTTTATGAACGGATGCGTTCAAGCGGTCGACAGGCGGTGATGGTTGTCCCGGTCATTGATGATGAACTGGTGTTGATCCGTGAATACGCCGTTGGCATTGAGGAGTACGAATTAGGCTTCCCCAAAGGGCTTATCGATCCCGGTGAAACGGTCTTTGAAGCCGCTAATCGTGAGCTGATGGAAGAAATCGGCTTTGGGGCGGAACAGCTGGAGTTACTGGCGACATTAACCATGGCGCCTTCCTATTTTTCCAGCCAGATGAATATCGTGGTGGCGCGCGGGTTGTATCCACAAAGCCTGGAAGGGGACGAGCCGGAGCCCATGCCGCAAGTCCGTTGGCCAGTGGATAACATGATGTCGCTGCTGCAAGAGCCTGATTTCCGTGAAGCGCGTAATGTCAGTGCGCTGTTTTTGGCTCACGATTGGCTGCGTCGTACACCCCGCTAATTTTCTGTGACATAACGGAAAGCGCACGTCTTTTCCGGTGATATCGGTCACACATCCCTTTTTAGCTCGTTGTCGTGACAGGGGCGGACGTCTATAACGTCTGCACAGGGCGTGACTGATGAATGAAGGCGAACCTGCCGTGGATAGCAAAACCCGCTATTCACGGCGGGTTTTTTTGTTTTTCAGCCCTGATAAATGTGTAAAACAACACCGATGAAAGAGGGACAAAAGATGAACATACCGAAGGGGAGCATACGTGCGCCGTTGATGTTACTGGCGTTGGTGAGCACGCTGCTATGTCCTGTGCTGGGTCAGGCGGCAGAAACCGCGCCGGAGAAAACCCGAATACTTATTCTGACGGACATTGGTAATGAACCTGATGACTCGCAGTCTTTGGTTCGCTTCCTGCTCTACAGTAACGAATTCGATGTCGAAGGGATTGTGGCGACCACTTCAACCTGGCTGAGAGATAAGGTCAATCCAGAGATGATTATGCAGCGTCTTGATGCTTACGAGCAGGTGTTGCCTAACCTGCGTCAGCATGCGTCCGGCTATCCGTCTGCGGAGGCATTGCGTCAGGTCGTCAGGTCTGGCCGTGCCGGATTTGGCATGGACGTCGTGGGTGATAATAAAGCGACAGAAGCCTCCAGATTGATTGTTCAGGCGGTGGACAAACAGGACGCCCGCCCGCTGTGGATTACAGTATGGGGCGGAGCGGTAGATTTAGCGCAGGCTCTCCATGACGTACGCGCTACTCGCACGCCAGAGCAGGTGGCGACGTTTGTCAGTAAGATTCGCGTGTACGCGATCTCCGATCAAGATAATACCGGTGCCTGGATTCGCGCTAACTTCCCGACGTTGCGCTACATCACCAGTATCCATGCCTGGAATGATTATTTCCTTTCTACCTGGATTGGCATGTCCTCATCGTTTGCCGAGGGTAGCGACATGAGCCAGGTGAATAACGAATGGCTGAGCAAACACATCCGTAACAAAGGCCCGCTCGGTGCGGTCTATCCTGCGATTGAATATACGATGGAAGGGGACACACCCTCATTCCTCTATCTGATTCAAAACGGGCTTGGCGATCCAGAACATACGGAATACGGCAGTTGGGGAGGACGCTACGCGGCCATCGTACCGGGCGACACCAGCGGGCTACGCGTCAGCACCTCCGATCAGGTCATGAGTCATAACGGCAAAATGTATCGTACCGCATCGGCCACGATCTGGCGCTGGCGTGACGCATTCCAGAATGATTTTGCTGCCCGCATGGACTGGACGCTGACGAAGGAAAGTAAAAAGGCTAACCATAACCCTGACCTTGTGCTGAATGGTCAGTCCGGGCGTTCTATTGTGACTGTGAGTGTTAAGGCGGGAGAAACCGTGACGCTGTCCGCCGACGGTTCTCACGATCGCGATGGCGACAAAGTGAATTATACCTGGTGGCAATATAAGGAGCCCACGGCTACCGCGATAGGCGTACATTTTGCGCCAGAGGTGAAGCTGGCCAACGCATCAGGGATGCAAACGCAGTTTGTTGCACCGGACGTTAAAACGCCGACGCCTTTCCATATCATTTTGCAGGCGAAAGATGAGGGAACACCGAATCTGTTCTCCTATCGTCGGGCGATTGTCACCGTGATGCCGAAGTGATGTGGTTTGGAAGGTGAGGAATTGAACGCCGATAGCCCGGCCTACAAGGTATTGTGCTGAGTGTGCAATAAAAATGGCCTTCCGTCAGGAAGGCCATCAATGAACATGATGCCGGATATCAGAACAGCTCTTCGCTTTGTCCGTTATCCATCAGCGTGGTGCCGACTTCGTGTACTTCATATTCTTTCGGCTGCGTTCCATCAATAAAGTATTCGGAACGGCTGTTCCCGCCACCGTTAGACAGTTTGCCGCTGCTGCGGTCAATGACCACGCTGACGACGCCGGGTGGTGGTGTCAGCGGCTGTTCCGGTACGCCATCCAGCGCGGATTTCATAAAGTCATCCCACGCGGGCTGTGCTGATTTCGCCCCGCCTTCATAGCCGGAGATCTGATCTTTGATGACGCCAGATGCGCTGCTGGCACCCAGATCGCGGCGGTGATCGTCGAAGCCGATCCAGACCGAGGTAACCAGATTCGGACCATAGCCGGAGAACCAGGCGTCTTTGGAACTGTTCGTTGTACCGGTTTTACCGCCGATATCACGACGCTTCAAATCACGACCTGCACGCCAGCCCGTCCCCATCCAGCCTGGTTCGCCAAAGACGTTACTGTTCAGCGCATCTTTAATCAGGAACGCCAGCGGCGTGTTGATCACGTGCGGGGCGTAAGGCTGCGCGGCGCTTTGCTGTGCGGCTTCTGGTGTGACAGGCTCCAGTTCCGGCTGCGGCAGACCTTGCGGCGGTGCTTCGTTTGATGTGGCGACGTCTTCAACGTTAGTGGTCGCTAACACTGGAGAACGTGGTGTTTCACCGTAGACCAGCGGTAAGTTGCAGGTATCGCAGACCACTTTCGGCGTCGCCGTAAAGACTGTACCGCCCGCTTCGCTCTCTATTCTGGAAATCAGATAGGGATCGACCAGATAGCCGCCGTTTGCCATTACGGCATAACCTCGCACGACCTGGAGCGGAGTAAAGGAGGCGGCACCCAGCGCCAGCGATTCGGTATGGACGATATTCTGCGCCGGGAAACCGAAGCGTTGCAGGTAATCCGCCGCATAGTCCACGCCCATCGCGCGCATGGCACGTACCATCACTACGTTTTTGGACTGACCCAGCCCCTGACGCAGACGGATCGGGCCATCATAGGTTGCCGGTGAGTTTTTCGGCCGCCAGTCAGATCCGGCGCCAGCATCCCAGCGGGTGATTGGCACGTCGTTCAGAATCGTTGCCAGCGTTAAACCCTTGTCCATCGCTGCGGTGTACAGGAACGGTTTGATGTTGGAACCAATCTGACGCAGCGCCTGTGTCGCACGGTTGAATTTACTTTGGTTAAAGTCAAAACCGCCGACCAGCGCTTCTATCGCACCATTTTTCGGGTTGAGTGAGACGATGGCGGAGTTGACGTCCGGCACCTGTGCCAGCCACCAGTCATCATTCACTTTGCGTACCCAGATCTGTTGGCCCGCCTGCACCACGTCCGTTACGCGTTTTGGTGTTGGCCCTTGTTGCGTATCGGAACGGTATGGGCGCGCCCAGCGCATGCCTGCCATTGGCAGGGCAATATTGCTGCCGTCAGACAGGATCGCAATGGCGTTGTCTGCTGTCGTACTGGTGACGATAGCTGGAGAGAGCGGACCGTAGACCGGCAACGCTTTCAGCGCGGCAATCATTTTCGCCTGATCCCAAACGCCTTCGCCCACTTTCCACAGCACTTTGCTCGGGCCGCGATAACCGTGGCGCATGTCATAGGCCATCACGTTATTACGCAGGGCATCCTGCGCGGCAGTTTGCAATTTTTTGGTGACCGTCGTGTAGACCTTATAACCGTCGTTATACGCATCTTCACCGTAGCGTTTCACCATTTCCTGCCGCGCCATTTCCGCGACATACGGTGCGGAGAACGAAATCTCTGGGGCGTGATAATTCGCCACCAGCGTTTCGCTACGCGCCGCATTGTATTGCGCCTGCGTGATGTAGTTTTCATCCTTCATGCGCGCAAGCACCACGTTGCGGCGGGCAACGGCACGGTCATAGGAATAGAGCGGGTTGAACGTTGACGGTGCTTTCGGCAAGCCGGCGATCATCGCCATTTCGCTCAGCGTCAACTGGTCAACAGGGCGGCCAAAGTACACCTGTGCCGCCGCGCCAACGCCATACGCGCGATAGCCGAGGTAAATCTTGTTCAGATAGAGCTCAAGGATTTCATCCTTGGTCAGCAACTGCTCAATGCGGATAGCCAGAAACACTTCCTTGATCTTACGAATCAGGGTGCGTTCTGGGCTCAGGAAGAAGTTCCTGGCGAGCTGCTGCGTAATGGTACTCGCCCCTTGAGAGGCGTGACCCGACGTCAACGCGATAGACGCGGCACGGATAATCCCAACGGGATCGACACCATGGTGATCGTAGAAGCGGCTGTCTTCGGTCGCGATAAAGGCGTGTACCAACTCAGGGGGAATCTGGTCCAGCTTGAGCGGGATACGGCGTTTTTCACCAAACTGGGCGATCAGTTCGCCATCGGCGCTGTAGACCTGCATCGGCGTTTGCAACCGAACGTCTTTCAGCGTGGCGACATCGGGCAGTTGGGGTTCGATATAGCGGTACAAACCGTATATCGAGGCAGCTCCCAGCAGAATGCAAGAGACTGCAAGGATGAATAGATACTTTACGAACTTCACCTGGGATTTTCCATTCAGTAGCGTTTGGACAGTTTATAAACAACCGGGCGCTAGTATAAAGGTAAGCCAGCACTGTGGATATGTTTATTGGATAAGGAAATCGGGTTGAACATGGCTTATCACATCTGGCGGGTTGGATTAGATATACAGAACGGCTTCATGCGCGCTCTGGCGGTTCAGCGCCGCCGCTATGGCTGGCAGCTTCGTCACTGGTGGCAATGTCCGTTACCAGACGATACGTTGCGCACGGGTAGTCTACACCATACTGAGGCGCTTTGTGAGGCCTTGCGCACATGGCGTCGTTTGCTGCCTGGACACATTTCGCTACGGGTCGGGTTTCCTGCCCAGCTGATCTTGCAGCAGCATCTACCGATGCCCGACCAGCGCTTACAGGAGCCAGGGCGCAGTCTCTATATTGAAACCATGGCGGCGCGTAAGCTGCCAGTTAGCAGCGAATCGCTGGCGATAGACTATCGGGAAGACCCGCAGGAACAGGGGGCGCTGCTGGTGACGGCAGCACGCCGGCAGGAAATTGATAAATGGCTGGCATGCCTGAATAGCGCGGGGTTGCGTCCTGATGTCCTTGACGTCTCAACGTGTGCGCTTCGAACGATGGCGCAACTGGCAGGGCTTGAATCTCATCGTCTGTTGCTGCATCGCCTGTTGGATGGTTGGCTGTGGGTATCCCCGTTGAACCACGCTTTTCACTCGGGGGTCATACATCTTGATGAACTGAACGATGAATCCGATATCTTATCGATTGTGAGCACTCGCTATCAGCATGATGTCGATAATATCGCCTATTACTCTGGCGTTTCGCCCGATTTACCCAACCAGAAAGCCGACGAGTTACAGCCGTGGTCGCCGTTAACGGTGTTTAGCCACCTGCAGCCGCCGTTGCCGAGTTTTCCCTCGGCTTTTGCGATTGCGGGTGGGCTGGCATTGCGCCCTGAGGATGTCTGACTATGTTGCTGATTAATCTTTTACCCTGGCGCAAAGACCGGATGCACCGGCAGGTACGTCGTTGGTTGGGGCTGCTGTGGCTACAGATAGGGATAGCGCTATGCCTTATCGCCGCGAGTTATCTGCTTTGGCAGCACAGGCAGCAACATGCGCAGGATACACTCAATACGGTGCTGGCCCAGCAACAGCAACTGACGGCGTTATATCAACAAACGCATCTGGCGCGGGAAACGCTGCGCCGCTATCTGGAACAAGAACGGATTCAGGCGGTCATCCTGAATGACAATCGTCGCAACCTCCATTTGCTAGAGCAGATTGCTGGCATGATGCCCGCGCGTTTGTGGCTGACGGAAATCGCCGACCGCGGATCGCATCTGTTGCTTTCAGGCGTGAGTGAAAGCTATCGCGATATCGTTACGCTACAGCATGCATTATTGCGCCATGCTTCCGTCGAACGTGTACAACTGCTGCATACCTCCCAAGAGCGTGGCGTGAACACCGGGCTGCGCTTTTCCTTTCAGGCTAACTGGCGTGATGTGGGTACTTCCTCACCGGGGGAAGGCCATGATTAATCAAACACTCCTGATTGACGTCGTACTGCGCCGGCCAGAGCTGGTTAATAAACCGCTCTGGCAGCAGATAGCCTTTCAATTGGCATTTGTCGCTGCTGTCGGACTGCTCGCAGGTTGGCTATTCATCGGCGAAGTCCGTCAGGCAGTGCTTGGCCTGGAAGAGCAAACCGCTCAGGCACGCTTCGCGTTACGGGAACTCCAGCAAAAGCTAGACGTGATGCCGCAATTGTCAGAGCTACGCGAGCAATTAGCGGAGAAAACCGCGCAAGACGAACCTTTCCAGCCGGACAGATTGTCGCAGCTTATCGTCGAGCCTCTGTCACTGGCTGGTGCATCGCTACTGTCCTGGCAGCCGGCCCCGCGTCACGCAGGGGAACCTCATCAGGAACGTTGGCAATTGGCGTTTAGCACAGATTATATGGGCGCGTTGCAGGTGCTGCGTGAACTGGCTGCGCTGCCTTATGTGCTGCGTATTGCACAGTTGAGTATCAAGCCTGATGCGGTTCTAACCGCATCGCCGCCGGAAACTCCGCAGCTTCAGGTGGCATTAGCGTTGATCGGGCCGGAGGTAGTGCCATGAGCCTCACCTTGTTCCGCATCACATTGGTGCTGCTACTCGTGTCGCATAGCGTACGGGCAGAAAAACCCGCAGTGCGTAGCGATCCTTTTCAGCCGTTGGTCACCACACGTTGCTTGCCCTCAGCGGCGCTACCACCGTGGCAGCTAAAAGGTGTGATTGGCTATGGAGAACGCTGGATTGGCTGGCTAGCGCAACCAGAGGCTGGCTGGATCAGGCTGGCGATCGGCGAGACGATCCCTCCGGGGAATTGGGTTGTCAGCCAACTGGATAAATCCGGTGCCAAACTTGTCCCGACGTTGCGTGACGCGGGCTGTGATGGCCTGCCGGGTAGCCTGCTGCTGGCTTCTCCGTTTATCAATAAGCCAGAGGAATAGGCGGAGACTGCCTGGCCGCGCGTATTCGTTTTTGGGCAGCAGTTCTTTGAAAACAACGCTGACAACAGCGTATCTCGATAACAAGGAAAGTGATGAACATGAGGATGTTATGTCAGGTGATGGCGTGGAGCGGGCTACTTTTTCTTGCCGCGTCGTTTCAGGCTCGTGCGGAAAATGCGGTATCGATGGCGTTTGAGGATTCGCCGATACCTCGGGTACTACAGGCATTAGCCGATCACCAGCAGCTTAATGTCGTGATTGCGCCGGGCGTAGTGGGCAACCTGAGTTTAAGGCTGGCTGAAGTTCCGTGGCAGCAGGCGCTGGATATTGTTCTGCGCATGGGCAAGCTCAGTGCAGAACGCAACGGTAACGTGCTGATGGTTTTCCCTGCCGGGCACCTTGAGTCTTTAGAGAAGGAGCGGGACGAACGTATGGCTGATCAGGCGCAGAAATTGCCGCTGCACAATATCTCTGTCGCGTTGCAGTATGCCGATGCGACGGAGGTGGCGGCCAGCGTTCAGGCTCAGCGTGGAACACTGCTCTCTGCGCGCGGCAGCGTAACCGTAGATAAGCGAACGAATACCTTATTGATTCGCGATACGGAAGACGCTCTTGAACAGCTCGAACCGTGGGTGAAGGAGCTCGATCTTCCCTTAGCACAGGTGCAGCTGGCAGCGCACATTGTCACCATCAGCAGTGAGCACCTTCAGGAACTGGGCGTGAATTGGGGACTGGGGGAAGGGAATGCGGCGAATAAAGCACTCAGGCTGAATAATTTTAATGTTGGCCTGCCGGTAGATACGCCGGCAATAAATGCGGGGTTTCATTTAGCACGATTGAATGGTCGCCTGCTGGATCTGGAACTCATGGCGCTGGAACAGGAAAGTCAGGTCGAAATTATTGCCAGTCCTCGGCTGTTTACCGCACACCAGCAGACCGCCAGTATTAAACAAGGTACGGAAATCCCTTATCAGGTCTCCAGCGGCGCCAGCGGATCGACATCCATCGAGTTTAAAGAAGCGGTACTCGGAATGGAGGTCACGCCGGCTATTTTGCGTGCCGGGCGGATTACGCTGAACCTGAAAATTAGTCAAAACATGCCGGGACAGACGATTAAGCAGGGCGACAATGGCGAAGCGTTAGCGATCGATAAACAGGAGATCCAAACTCAGGTGACGGTTGCCGATGGCGAAACTATCGTATTGGGCGGCATTTTCCAGCAGCAAAAAAAGAACAGCGACAGACAGGTGCCAATATTAGGTGAGGTTCCCGTATTTGGTCACCTGTTCAGAAACCATACTCAACAGCACACGCGGCGAGAATTGGTGATTTTCATTACACCGACGCTGATACCCGCCTCATCATGAGTAAACCCAGTCGTGCACGGCTGTCATGCGGTTATTTTTTTCTGACAGGGCGCAATATTTTGTCGCGTTCGCGCTTATGCGTTTGACGCTGCGGCGGATTTAGCTTACAAGGGTTAGCGAATTGAGCACTGAAGTGTTGTTCCACCGAAAATGTCGATAAAACATACTACATTGACCACCTGTGGTCGGTGTGACATTTTATTCGGTTGCCAAACTACCCTGAGTCTTGAGATAATTTTTTGTCTGATTCTCGCACTATCGCTCATGAGGTTTCAGTTTAGGTCCCGCCGCTGGGTTGATTGGCGGGGCGGGTTATCATTAACGAATTGTCTTAGTAATACCAAAAAACATGGCAGAGAAACGCAATATCTTTCTGGTTGGGCCTATGGGTGCCGGCAAAAGCACTATTGGCCGTCAGTTAGCTCAGCAACTCAATATGGAGTTTTTCGACTCCGATCAAGAAATTGAGCGACGCACTGGGGCTGATGTGGGCTGGGTATTCGATGTGGAAGGCGAAGAAGGCTTCCGCGATCGTGAAGAGAAAGTCATTAATGAATTGACGGAAAAGCAAGGCATCGTACTGGCGACAGGCGGTGGCTCAGTCAAATCACGTGAGACGCGTAACCGTCTTTCCGCGCGCGGCGTTGTCGTTTATTTGGAAACGACGATCGAGAAACAACTGGCCCGCACGCAGCGTGATAAGAAGCGTCCGTTACTTCAGGTTGAAACCCCTCCACGTGAAGTATTGGAAGCGCTGGCGAAAGAGCGGAACCCGCTTTATGAAGAAATCGCTGACGTTACCATTCGGACTGACGAGCAAAGTGCCAAGGTCGTTGCTAACCAGATTATCAATATGCTGGAAAGTAACTAAGAGCATACCTTTATCCGCATTGAGCGGATCCTGAACGGGTTGTTTAACGCGCATGGAAAGAATTACCGTAACACTTGGGGAACGCAGTTATCCCATTACGATAGCCGCCGGATTATTTGATGATTCGGCTTCTTTTATGCCGTTGAAAGCGGGGGAGCAGGCCATGCTGGTGACGAACCAGACGTTGGCTCCTCTGTATCTTGACCGCGTTCGTGGTGTGCTGGAAAACAACGGCGTACATGTCGATCAGGTTATCTTGCCTGATGGCGAGCAGTACAAATCGCTGGCCGTATTGGATCAGGTCTTTAGCGCTTTGTTGGCGAAGCCGCATGGTCGTGATACGACTATTGTTGCCTTGGGTGGCGGTGTTATCGGCGATTTAGCCGGTTTTGCCGCGGCCAGCTATCAGCGTGGTGTCCGGTTTATTCAGGTGCCGACAACGCTGTTATCGCAGGTAGATTCCTCCGTCGGTGGTAAAACCGCCGTCAATCACCCGTTGGGTAAAAACATGATCGGGGCGTTCTACCAGCCCGTATCGGTTGTGATCGATCTGGATTGCCTGAAGTCTTTACCGGCACGGGAATTGTCATCCGGGCTGGCGGAAGTCATCAAGTACGGCATCATTCTGGATCGCGATTTCTTTCTTTGGCTTGAAGAAAACATTGAAGCAGTGCGTGGGTTACAGCATGACGCGCTGGCTTACTGTATTCGACGCTGCTGTGAAATCAAAGCGGCAGTGGTCGCGGCAGATGAACGTGAAAGTGGTATGCGTGCGCTGCTCAATTTGGGCCATACTTACGGGCATGCCATCGAAGCGGAAATGGGCTACGGTAACTGGCTTCATGGCGAAGCGGTTGCGGCAGGCATGGTGATGGCTGCACATACGGCACGTCGCCTTGGGCAGTTCTCCGTTGAGGATGTCGAGCGAGTCAAATCTCTGCTGATTCGCGCTGGCCTGCCGGTGAACGGCCCGGCGCAAATGGCGCCTGAAGCCTATCTTCCTCATATGATGCGCGACAAGAAAGTGCTGGCGGGTGAGCTACGTCTGGTACTGCCAACGGCAATTGGCCAATCGGAAGTCCGTGGCGGCGTAGCGCATGACATGGTGCTGGCCTCAATAGCTGATTGCCTTGCCTGATGCGTAATGCTATCGGGTTATGAAAGGCTATCAGTTATGAAAGACTATCAGTTATGAAAGATAAGTATTAACGACAGACACGCCCTGATGGGTTATGGTTAATAAAATACAATGCGTTACGATTCAATGATTCGCCCTGGCGACTGCGCGGCGGATTCGAGCTTTTTAGTGGGGAGATGTTAAATGGATGAGTTCAAGCCGGAAGATGAGCTGAAGCCTGATACCAGTGACCGTCGACCTACTCGTCAGCAAAAAAGCAGCAACTTCGCGGTACCTAAAATCGCGCTTTCCAGACAGCACCTGATGATCGGCATCGGGATTGTGGTGCTGGTGCTGCTGATCGTTGGTATCGGTTCTGCTTTGCAGGCACCTTCTCAGCCACAAACGTCACAGACGCAGAATCAAGCGAGCGGTGAGAGAAATATCGATCTCTCTTCCTCGTCCTCCATGACGCAGAGCGCACAGCCTTCCTCACAGGGTGAAAGCCCTGCCGCAGTGTCCGGCGATACCAATCATGGTCAACTGTCAGGGCAGGCGTCTTCTCAGATGCCGACATCGCCTCAGACATTAAGTGCTCCGCCAATTTCCGGTACGCCGACGGATGCGCAGGTTCAGCAGCCGGTGGCAGGCCAGCAGCGTATTGAACTGCCGGGCAATATCACCGATGCGCTGTCGCAACAGCAAGGGCGCGTGAGCGAATTCTCTCAGGGTGCGACAGGAAACTCGACGCTGCCGACGGCGCCTGCGACAGTCGCGCCGACCGGGAAAACGCCAGCAGCCTCATCCGCTAAAAATACGCACAATACGACGCCTGCACATGCAAATGGCGCCAAGCCTGCTGCGAACAACGCACCAAAAGCGCCAGTCGCAAGCAAGCCTGCGGCTAATGCCAAAGCGGCGCCGGCGGCAGCCGGCCAGAACGTCTCCGTACAGAATGCGCCTGCCAGCCACTTTACTTTGCAACTGAGCAGCGCTTCACGTGCGGACACGTTGAAAGCCTACGCGAAGCAGAACAACCTCACCCATTCGTGGGTGTACGAAACGAAACGAGACGGAAAATCCTGGTATGTGCTAGTGACCGGAGTCTATGCGTCTTCTGCGGAAGCGAAACAGGCAATTGCTACCTTGCCCGCAGAAGTTCAAGCGAAAAAACCATGGGTTAAGCCGATCCGCCAGGTGAAGCAGGACTTGAATAAGTAACACCAATTTTAGCCCTGATGTGCTGTCTGACACAGAGTACAATCCGCGGCTCTGAAACGTATGAGTAACTAACGACGGCATGAAGAAGAACCGCGCTTTTTTAAAATGGGCTGGTGGTAAATATCCGCTGGTAGAAGAGATTCGTCGCTATTTACCCGCAGGAGACTGTCTTATTGAGCCCTTTGTCGGCGCGGGTTCCGTATTTCTGAATACGGAATACGACCGCTACATACTGGCCGATATCAATAGCGACCTGATTAACCTGTACAATATCGTCAAATCGAATGCCGATGAGTTTGTTCTCGACGCCCGTAAACTGTTTACGGAAGAGATGAACACGTCTGAGGCGTTTTATCTGCTGCGTGATGAATTTAACCTTTGCAGCGACGCCTATCGGCGCGCGCTGCTGTTTCTCTATTTGAATCGCCACTGCTATAACGGCCTGTGCCGCTACAACATGCGTGGGGAATTCAATGTTCCTTTCGGGCGCTATAAGAAGCCCTATTTTCCTGAAGAAGAGATTCGCTGGTTCGCCTTTAAGGCGCAAAATGCCATCTTTGTCTGTGAGCACTATCAGGACACGCTGGAAAAAGCAGAGAAGGGATCGGTTATTTATTGCGATCCGCCTTATGCGCCGCTGTCTGCGACCGCAAATTTTACGGCCTATCACACCAATAATTTCAGCCGTGCCGATCAGCAGAGTTTGGCGCAATTGGCGCGCCGTTTGTCGGTAGAAAGCCAGATTCCGGTACTGATTTCCAATCATGACACGTTGCTGACCCGTGAGTGGTATCAGGAAGCCGTGCTGTATGTTGTTAAAGCGCGTCGAACAATTAGCCGTAATATTTTAGGGCGTAGTAAAGTAAACGAGTTATTAGCCCTCTATCGGTGATACCGTTTTGTATACAGGGTAGGGTAAACAGAGCGCAGTGAAGCGGTTAATGGCGTGAAATACGTCATTAGCCGGGAACAGGTTACCCGCAGGCATTCAGACTTTACCGTTTGGAGAAATGAATGAAACCGTTTTTAATCGCGCCGTCCATTTTGTCGGCTGATTTTGCCCGTCTTGGTGAAGATACCGCTAATGTATTGGCTGCCGGGGCTGATGTGGTCCATTTTGATGTCATGGATAACCACTATGTGCCAAATTTGACGATTGGCCCGCTGGTACTGAAATCCCTGCGCGATTACGGCATTACCGCGCCGATTGACGTTCACCTGATGGTGAAACCCGTTGATCGTATCATCCCCGACTTTGCCAACGCGGGAGCCAGTTTCATTACCTTTCATCCCGAAGCCACCGATCATCTCGATCGTTCACTACAGCTGATTAAAGATCACGGCTGCAAAGCCGGGCTGGTGTTTAACCCTGCGACGCCGCTAAGTTATCTCGATTACGTCATGGATAAGCTGGATATCATTCTGCTGATGTCGGTTAACCCCGGATTTGGCGGCCAGTCCTTTATTCCCAGCACGTTGGATAAGCTGCGTCAGGTTCGTCGCTTGATCGACGACAGCGGTTACGACATTCGTCTGGAAGTCGATGGTGGCGTAAAAGTGGAGAATATCGGCGCGATTGCTGAAGCAGGCGCGGATATGTTTGTGGCGGGATCGGCTATTTTTGGTCATCCAGATTACCGTGCCGTCATTGATCAAATGCGTAATGAAATTTCAAGGACGAAACATGACTGAATTAACCGCGATTCGCGGCTTGGCTTTTGATTTGGATGGAACGCTGATTCACAGCGCACCGGGTCTGGCGGCGGCGATCGATCAAGCGTTAGTGGCACAGTCGTTGCCTGCGGCGGGCGAAGCCCGTGTTGCCACCTGGATTGGTAACGGTGCGGATGTGATGGTGGAACGTGCGCTGCGCTGGGCTGGCGTCGAACCAACGCCCGAACGCTTGCAGGAAACCCGTGAGCGGTTCGATGTCTATTATGCACAGACGGTGGATAGCGGTAGCACGCTGTTTCCGCAGGTAAAAGAGACGCTGGCGCAGTTGGCGCAGCAGGGCGTTCCGATGGCGGTGGTGACCAATAAACCCACGCCGTTCGTTGCGCCGTTGCTGGCAGGCCTGGGGATTGGCGACTATTTTTCGCTGATCATCGGTGGCGATGACGTCATTGTGAAAAAGCCTCACCCCGCGCCGCTTTATCTGGTGCTCGGTAAGCTGGGGCTGCGTGCCAGCGAGCTGCTGTTCGTCGGCGATTCCCGCAACGATATTCAGGCGGCACAGGCGGCGGGCTGCCGTAGCGTCGGTATGACGTATGGTTATAACTATGGTGAAGCGATCGAACTGAGCCAGCCGGATATCGTTCTGGATCGTTTTGCCGATATTTTGCCCCTGATCGGGCATTCTTCTTCACACAATCAGGAACCCTTAGTATGAGCAAGCCCATTGTATTTAGCGGTGCGCAGCCGTCTGGTGAATTGACCATTGGTAACTACATGGGGGCGTTACGTCAGTGGGTCAACATGCAGGACGATTACGACTGCATCTATTGCATCGTGGATTTACACGCCATCACGGTACGTCAGGATCCGCAGGCGCTGAGAAAAGCGACGCTGGATACGCTGGCGCTGTATCTGGCCTGTGGCATCGATCCGAAAAAGAGCACCATTTTTGTTCAGTCCCATGTGCCTGAGCACAGTCAACTGAGCTGGATACTGAACTGCTACGCGTATTTCGGCGAACTGAGCCGCATGACGCAGTTCAAGGATAAATCCGCGCGTTATGAAGAGAACATCAACGCGGGTCTGTTTGATTATCCGGTGCTGATGGCGGCGGATATCCTGCTGTATCAAACGAATCAGGTACCAGTGGGTGAAGATCAGAAGCAGCATCTGGAACTGAGCCGTGACGTTGGCCAACGCTTCAACAGCCTGTATGGCGATATTTTCAAAGTGCCAGAGCCGTTCATTCCGAAATCGGGCGCGCGCGTGATGTCGCTGCTGGAACCGACCAAGAAAATGTCCAAGTCTGACGATAACCGCAATAACGTTATCGGGCTGCTGGAAGATCCGAAGTCGGTGGTGAAGAAGATCAAACGCGCGATGACGGATTCCGACGAGCCGCCAGTCGTTCGCTATGACGTGGCGAATAAAGCCGGGGTATCGAACCTGTTGGATATTCTGTCTGGCGTGACGGGAAAACCCATCCCTGAGCTGGAGCAGGAATTCAACGGTCAGATGTATGGTCACCTGAAAGGTGCGGTGGCGGATGCGGTATCCGGCATGCTGTCTGAACTGCAAGAGCGTTATCACCGCTTCCGTAACGATGAGGCGTTCCTGCAACAGGTTATGCGTGAAGGCGCTGAAAAAGCGAGTGCTCGCGCACAGGAAACGCTGAAGAAAGTCTACGACGCCGTTGGTTTTGTTTCCCGCCCGTAAATCTTAATGGCCGTCAGGAGGTGAACTCCTGACGGTGTCCTGCTCTTTCCTACTTATCCTTTCGAATCAGCGTGCTGTCACTGTGGGATAGGTGGGAACACGTCGTCTGGAATCGGGTTCTCAAACGGTGTCTGCTGCAATCTTTCCTGATGGTCGGCTTTTGCCTGTGCAATTAGCTCAGGCGTCACCAGCAGATCGATAGCTAGTGATGCCATCGCTTTCGCTGCATACTCCATGCCTTTGTGTGCGGCACCGGTTTTCCCCTGTGCGACTAACTGCCATGAATGCGCCGGTGTACCGATGGCGTAAGTGGCGCTGCGGATCTGCACCGTCGGCACAACCCAACTCACCGTACCCACATCGGTAGAACCGATGAAGGCTTCATTCGGGCTATACAGCGGATAAATTCCGTCATGCAGCGTTAAACCCGGCTGAGGTTTGACGCCGAAACGCGCGTAGGATTCGGCAATGTCTTCGGCGCTCAGCGCCGTCTGGAACATCGCCGCCATCTTACGATCTTCGTCATCAAACGGTATCGGGCCGAGCGCCAGCAGATGTTCGTGCATACGCGCTTCCAACGGCGGGTTTGCCAGCAGATTGGCATCACCGCTAATCACCTCACTGCTGACCTCGGTTTCCGTCATCAGTGCAGCGCCTTCGGCAATTTTCTTCACGCGTTTGACCAACTGGTGCAGTTCCGGTAACTGGCGTGCCCGTACGAGGTAACGCACGGTGGCGTTGGCCTGAACGACGTTAGGTGCCTGACCGCCGCTGTCGGTAATGGCGTAGTGAACGCGAGCGGAGGAAGGCATATGTTCGCGCATATAGTTCACGCCGACGTTCATCAGCTCCACGGCATCCAGCGCGCTGCGTCCCAGATGCGGGCTGGCGGCGGCGTGAGCGGCGCGGCCTTTGAAGTAGAAATTCAGTTCATTACAGGCCAGCGACACCGGGCTGTTGACGCCGGTGAAGGTCGCTGGATGCCAGCAGAGGGCGATATCGACATCGTCAAAGACGCCTTCCTTGACCATAAAACCTTTGGACGATCCGCCTTCTTCCGCAGGGCAACCGTAAAAACGCACGGTCCCGGCCAGCGCGTGCTTTTGCAGATAGTCTTTCACTGCCGTCGCCGCCTGTAGCGCCGCGGTGCCGAGCAGGTTGTGTCCACAGCCGTGGCCGTTGCCACCGTTTTCCAGCGGTTTCGGTTCTGCGACGTTCGCCTGCTGGCTCAGGCCCGGCAGCGCATCGTATTCACCCAGAATGGCGATAATCGGCAGACCTGCGCCGAATTCTCCCAGTAGCGCGGTGGGCATACCGGCGATGCCTGTCGTCAGGCGAAAACCTTCTGCCTTCAGGATGGCTTCGTGCTGTGCTGCCGAACGATGTTCTTCGTAGTTCAGTTCTGGCGTATCCCAGATGCCGTCGCTCAGCGTACAGAACTGCTGCCGCTTGGCCGCGATCAGGCCGCAGATTTCTTCCACGGATTGCTGATTGACGGCAGGCAGCGTTCCTTCATTGTGTGTTGCATTCATGCGTGGTGTGCTCTTTGATTTTTCTGATGGCATTAAGCGAGGGGCGCGTCACGGCCGACAGGCCATGACGCGCGATTCAGCGGGTGGGTCACACTCAGAGCGGTGTGGTGTCCATACCGAACCATTTTTCGCTCAGTTTTCTGATTGTGCCGTCTTGTTTGGCTTGCTCAATCGCCTTGTCGAACATGGCTTTCAGCTCAGGATCGCTTTTACGCAGGCCAACGGAAGAGCCGCTGCCCAAAATGCCGCCGATGAACTGTGGTCCCGGCGTGACGATGTCGGCGTTGCCCGGTTTTTCCGAAATGCTTTTCAGATAAGGCGCAGAAGCGATAACCAGATCGACACGACCCGCTTTCAGATCCAGATCGTGTTCTTGCGTGGTTTTATATTCGCGTACTTTCATCACGCCTTTCATATATTTATCCAAAAAGGCGCTGGCGATAGAGGCGGACTGCACGCCAATGGTTTTGCCTTCCAGCAGCGGCTTCAGCTTCTCGACTTCTGCCAGCGCAGTGGCTTCGTCGGCTGGGTTAATAGAGAAGCGCTGACCCGCGTCTGGGAAATCTTTAGCGAGTTTGCTGGATTTCAGCACGGCGAAAGTCTGTCCTGCCTGCGTGTACGGCTGGCTGAAATCGATCACCTCACGGCGTTTTTCCGTGGCGGACATACCAGAAATGATGGCGTCGAACTTACCAGCATTCAGAGCAGGAATGGTACTGGTGAACGGCTGAACCATGATCTCGCATTTCACCTGCATGTTGTTGCACAGCACTTTGTACAGTTCGATCTCCATCCCATCCAGCGTGCCGTCTGGCTTGGTGAAGTTATACGGGTGGTAAGCGCCTTCGGTCGCGATGCGGACAGTCGTCCATTTTTTCTCTTCCGCTGAAGCGGTGAAGGAGGCGGCCAGCGTTCCTGCCATGCACAGCGAGCAGGCGAGCAGAGTGAGTTTTGATTTGATCATGATAATTTTCTCCTGGTATTTCATATAATTATGTTTTTCCCACTTTCATCACGCGGCAGAGAGATAAATCTGCGCATGAGGTTAGCGGGGCTGTGTTTACCAACTGGCAATAAATTGCCGGAAGCGAGCCGACTGGCTGGCGGTGAAAACCTGCTCCGGCGTTCCCTGTTCTTCAATTTCCCCCTGATGGAGGAAGACGATGCGGTTTGAGACTTCGCGGGCAAAATCCATTTCATGGGTCACGACCAGCATGGTCATCCCTTCGTCCGCCAGCGTGCGCATGACGCGCAACACTTCGCCCACCAGCTCTGGGTCAAGCGCGGAAGTCGGTTCATCAAACAGCATCACTTTCGGTTCCATCGCGAGCGCGCGGGCAATCGCGGCGCGTTGCTGCTGGCCACCGGACAAATGTGCGGGATAGTAGTGGCGCTTGTCCGCCAGACCGACTTTCTCTAGCAGCTGTTCAGCGTGTTCCACGCACTCCGCCTGTGGGCGCTTTAAGACGTGTACGGGTGCTTCGATGATGTTTTCCAGCACGGTTTTGTGCGACCAAAGGTTAAAATTCTGGAAGACCATACCCAGCTGAGTACGAATTCTGTCGATCTGTTTGGGGTTCGACGGGCGGTTCTGCCCTTTACGGTTCGGCTTCATTTCAATCGCTTCCCCGCCGACGAGAATCTCGCCCTGATCGGGAAGCTCCAACAGATTGCTACAGCGCAGCAGCGTCGATTTGCCTGAACCGGACGATCCCAGAATTGAGATGACTTCCCCCTGATTGGCCTCAATGGAAATCCCTTTCAGGACGTCCAGAGAACCGAAGCTTTTGTGAATGTTGCGCAGGCTAATGGCGGGTGTCGTCATTGCAGGTCTCCCAATTTCTTAATTTTTTTCGCTGCCGGCTGCGCACCCGGCGCACGGAGATGAGGTGTAAGCGTAAATTCTGTCCACATCAGCAAACGTGTCAGAATAAGGTTAATAAACAGATAAATGGCACCGGCAACCAGGAATACTTCGAGCGCCCGGTAGGTTTCCGCGATGAGGCGTGCGGCGATGCCGGTGATTTCCATCAGCGTGATGATGGAAGCCAGCGAGGTCGATTTCACCATCGAGATCAGCTCGTTGCCGTAAGCGGGGAGCGCCTGACGGATCGCCAACGGGAAAACGATCCGCTTGAAGATCATGAAAGAGGGCATGCCGCAGGCGCGTGCTGATTCGATCTGGCCGACGGGAACGGACTGCAATCCACCACGGATAATCTCGCAGGCATAGGCGCCGGTACACAAGCTGAGCGACAGCAGGGCGCACCAGTGGGGTTCCCGCAGGAACGGCCACAGCATGCTCTCGCGAATCCATTGAAATTGCCCCAGCCCGTAGTAAATCAGGAACAGCTGCACCAGCAGCGGCGTGCCGCGGAAAAACAGCACGTAGGTTCGTGAAATCGAGCGCAGCACGGCAAAGGATGATAGCTGCATCAATGCCAGCCCTAACGCCAGAAAGAAGCCCAGAAAAACGGAGCTGACCGCCAGTTGCAGGGTCAGCGGAATACCGGGAATAATCTCCAGAAACGTGTCGTACAGAAAAGGAAAATCCATCAGCGTTTCACACCCCGGGAATAATGAGACTCGGCGCGGCGCATAATCCAGCCGGAACCGATCGAAATAAGCAGATACAGCAGGGCGGCAGCCATGAAGAAATCAAACGGTTTGCCAGTAGAGCCAGCCCCGGTTTGTGACTGTGTCATCAGCTCCGCGACACCGGTAACGGAAACCAGCGCAGAGGTTTTCAGCACCAGTTGCCATACGTTGCCGAGTGCGGGGATGGCGTGGCGCAGCAGAAGCGGCACAATGATGCGGCGCAGGCGTAGCATCGTGGGCATGCCGCAGGCTTTGGCGGCTTCAATTTCCCCTTTGGAAACGGCGTAGAACGCGCCGCGATAAACTTCCGTCTGCTGTGCGCCGGAGGAAATACCGACGGCGAAGACACCCGCGAGGAAGCCTGGGAAGCCCAGAAATTCGTTGCTGCCAAACAGTTTCGCCAGCAACGTTAACGCGGAGCTGCCGCCGAAATAAAGCAGGTAGATGATGAGCAGGTCCGGTATACCGCGGGTGATGGTGGTGTACCCATCGGCCAGATAGCGCACGGGGCGATTGCCGCAAATTTTGGACCAGGCGCCAATCGTGCCGATCGCTGCTCCCAGCAGGAAACCGCAGATCGCCAGTGCGAGCGTCATTCCTGCCCCAATCAGTAATAATTTTCCCCAGCCCTGTTCACCAAAACTGATGAGTTGCCAGAAGGTAACGTCTTCCACAAGTGACTCCAAACTGCTTGCTTATTGTTCTGCTAAACAGAACTGTTTTTGTGATGAGAGGACTACATACTCCGTTCAGGAACGAGAGCAGAAATACGTCATGACGCGATGTATCACCCTTCGATATGTACTCATGCGATGAGGCACTAATTTCGATAAACCACGATGGCTTGACGATGAAATCGGTTCGATATGAACGACTCAGAGGTCGTGCCGCGAATCTATTAGAAAACTAAGCAATAGTCGGGCCACGTTTTACGTAAACTATTATTGATTATTTATTCATATAGTCTGCTTATTAATGAGTTTTGTTTTAGTCAAAATAAGGCAGATATGGCCTGCGGTAAAGCATTAAAGTGACATTTTGTAAGGGAGTATGTTCAAAATAGTGCATTGTTATGCTATTTGATGGGGCGTTGCATTATGATGGTGCATAACCGCTATCCGGTAGAACGGATAGCGGGTAAGCAGAGAGGTAGGGAGAGGATTATGCTGTCTGGTCAGAGAACCAGCTCAATTTTTCCCGTAGTCCGACGACGTTGCCGATGATGATCAAACTTGGGCTGCTGGCCTGTTGTGCTAATTCGCTCAGTTGGGAGAGTTGTCCAGTCAGAACGCGCTGTTTGGTTGAGGTGCCGTTTTCGATAATCGCGACGGGCACGGTTTCCGGTAGCTGCTGTTCGATCAGCTTGCTTTGAATGTACTCGGCCTGCTGAAGTCCCATATAAAACACCAGCGTCTGTTTCTCCGCTGCGAGACTGGACCAGTCGAGATCGGTGTCGTGCTTAACATGTCCGGTAATCAGTCTGACGCCCTGCGAGCGATCGCGATGAGTGAGCGGGATACCGCTGTAGGCTGAACAGCCCGACGCGGCGGTAATACCGGGCACGACAGAGAACGGCACGCCCGCCTGTTGCAGATGCTCCAGTTCTTCGGCTCCGCGACCGAAGATAAAGGGGTCACCGCCTTTCAGCCGGACGACGCGATGGCCAGCCCGCGCCTTTTCTTCCAACAGCTGATTGATTTGTTCCTGAGGAACGCTGTGATAGCCAGATGATTTACCGACGAAGATGCGCTCGGCGTCGCGGCGTGACAGGTTGAGAATCTCTTTCGAGACCAGCCGATCGTAAACGACGATGTCGGCCTGTTGTAAATGCTGTAGGCCTTTCAACGTCAGTAATCCCGCGTCGCCCGGCCCTGCGCCGACCAGTGTTACTTCACCTCGATCGTCCAGCGGGGCGGAGAAGAGCAGTTCCGTCAGCTGTTGAACGCTTTGGCTATTTTCATTGGCCAGCGCCTGCGCCAGCCGATCGTGGACGAAGAGTTTTTCCCAGAAGCGACGACGTGCGCTCATATTGCGAAATCGGCTTTTCACCCGGCTGCGCAGTTCGCCTGCGAATGTTGCCAGTTTACCGAGATTTTGCGGCAGAATACTTTCCAGCTTTTCCCGCAGTAGTCGTGCCAATACCGGTGCGGCACCGCCAGAAGATACGGCGACCATGAGCGGTGAACGGTCAATAATCGACGGCATAATGAAGCTGGCGCGCTCTGGCGAATCGACGACATTGCAGAAAATCCGGCGCTCGCTGGCGCTGGCATAGACGTGGTTGTTGACGTCCTGATCGTCAGTGGCGGCAATCACCAGCCACACGTCGTCCAGTAACGTCGGATCGAAAGTGCCGTGTACCAGCGTTAATTGCGCGTCCTGCTCCCAGGCCCGAAATTGATCGTTAAAATCGAGCGCGTTGACGGTAATGATTGCTCCAGCGTCCAACAATAGCCGGGCTTTGCGCTCGGCGATTTCACCCCCTCCCACCAATAGACAAGGTTTATCGTGTAGCTGACAGAATATTGGCAGGTAATCCATGTAACGCCTCTTAAAGCACTCAGATTTTCTTGAAAAATCAAATGGGGTTGTGCCCTGCGGCCACAGGGCATCGACCATTTCATTAAGGTAATGGTTGGCTATTATCAACCGCTATGCCATGGTCTGCGATGGATATTTGCACATTACCGTTGATTACCTGAGCATCGTACGCTGCAACAGAATAGGCTCCATCCTCCAGACAGAAGCCATCATAAAGGCGAAAATGTTGTTTTTTCAATGGGCTTGCCACCCAAAGCTCCTCATGATGTTCGGCCAGTATGCCACGGCTTAATACGCTAGCCTGCGCGAACGGATCGATATTGCTGATGGCGTAAACCTGCTCGTCGTTACGAGGCCGGAACACGGCGACCTGTTGCTGTTCGACGAGTGCACAAACGCCGGTGCCGGGCAGAATGTCGTCTAACTTACATACCGTAGTCCACTGGCTCATGCGCTTTCCTCCTCTAATTCAATCTGTTTCACCGGAATACGCTCGGCAGGGCGCGCCGGACGGTGTTGTTGACGTTCACCCACCATTTGCACATTCGGGTCACGTTCCGGGCTGTTAATGAAGTGGGAAAAGCGTTTCTGTGCTTCCGGATCTTCCAGTGTCGCCTGCCATTCGCAGAGGTAACCTTTGCGCAGCCGTGCGATATCGGCTTCAAGCTGATCGTTAATGCCCAGTTTGTCTTTCACAATCACGTTACGCAGATAGTCGATGCCGCCTTCAAGGTTATCCAGCCAGACGGACGTACGCTGGAGCTTATCGGCCGTGCGGATATAGAACATCATGAAGCGGTCCAGATAGCAGATGACCGTTTCGCGGTCTAAGTCGGCTGCCAGCAGGTCGGCGTGGCGCGGCTTCATCCCGCCGTTGCCGCATACATAGAGATTCCAGCCTTTTTCGGTGGCGATAATCCCCACGTCTTTACCCTGTGCTTCTGCACATTCCCGCGTACAGCCGGAGACGCCAAATTTCATTTTGTGCGGCGTGCGGATGCCTTTGTAGCGGTTTTCCAGCTCGACGCCAAAGCCCACGCTGTCGCCGACGCCAAAGCGGCACCAGGTGCTGCCGACGCAGGTTTTTGCCATACGCAGCGCCTTGGCGTAAGCGTGGCCGGTTTCAAATCCGGCTTCGATGAGTTGAGCCCATACGTCCGGCAGATCGTCTTTCTGCACGCCAAATAGCGCCATGCGCTGGGAACCGGTCATTTTGGTGTACAGGTTATATTGCTTCGCGATGCGACCGATGGCGATCAGACCATCCGGCGTGATTTCCCCACCTGCGGAGCGTGGGATCACGGAGTACGTGCCGTCTTTCTGGATGTTGCCGAGGAAGTTATCGTTGGAATCCTGCAACGGCGTGTGCTGTGGTTTGAGCACGTACTCGTTCCAGCAGGAAGCCAGCAGCGAGGCCACGGTCGGTTTACAGACCTCGCAGCCGTAGCCTGAACCGTGTTTCTCCAGCAGTTGATCGAACGTTTTGATTTTCTCGATTTGGATCAGGTGGTACAGCTCCTGGCGTGAATAGGCGAAGTGTTCGCACAGGTGATTATTGACTTCAATCCCCTGTTTGCTGAGTTCAGCGTTCAACACCTGTGTGAGCAGCGGGATACAGCCGCCGCAGCCGGTGCCGGCTTTGGTGGTTTCCTTAAGCGCCGCGACAGTATGACAGCCGCCGTTAATCGCTTTGATGATATCGCCTTTGGAGACGTCGAAGCAGGAGCAGATTTGGGCGCTTTCCGGCAGAGCATCGACACCCAGCGTCGGTTTTGCACTGCCAGCGGATGCAGGAAGAATCAGCGCTTCGGGGGAGTCCGGCAGCGGGATTTTGTTCAGCATGAATTGCAGCAGGTTGCCATAATCCCGCGTGTCGCCGACCAGTACGGCACCGAGCAGCGTTTTATTGTCGGCGCTGACGATCAAACGTTTATAGGTTTCTTTGTTTTCATCCAGCCACATGTAGCTGCGGGAGCCCGGCGTATGGCCGTGTGCATCGCCAATCCCGCCGACATCGACGCCCATCAGCTTCAGCTTGGCGCTCATATCGGCACCCTGGAATCGGTTTTCATGCCCTAACAGGTGGTCGACGGCAACCTGCGCCATCTTGTAGCCGGGCGCGACCAGACCGAATGGTCTACCCTGCCAGGCGGCACATTCGCCAATGGCGTAGACATCTGGATCGGAAGTCTGGCACCAGTCGTTAATCGCGATACCGCCGCGTGGGCCAATTTCCAGCGCACACTGGCGCGCCAGTTTGTCCTGCGCGCGGATGCCGGTAGAGAACACGATAAAGTCGACTTCCAGCGTACTGCCATCGGCAAACACCATTGTCTTGCGGCTTTCCAGACCAGAATGCTGGATGGCCTGCGTATTCTTGCTGGTATGCACGCGCACACCCATGTTTTCAATCTTGCGCTGCAGCAGGGTGCCACCCTGCGCATCCAGCTGTTCGGCCATGAGCACGGGCGCGAACTCAATGACGTGCGTTTCCACGCCGAGGTGTTTCAGTGCGCCTGCCGCTTCCAGACCCAACAGACCCCCGCCGATCACCGCGCCGCGTTTGCTACGGCGAGCGCAGTTTTCGATGGCGTTCAGATCTTCAATGGTGCGGTAGACGAAACAGTCTTGCCCGTTTGAGCCTTTAATGGCAGGAATCCAGGGGTAGGAGCCGGTTGCCATGATGAGCTTGTCGTAATACACGGTACGACCGGAATTGGAGTGAATAGCTTTTTCACTGCGGTTGATGGTGATAGCGCGTTCACCGAGCAGGACTTTAACGCCATTTTTTTCGTAATAGCCTTCGCGTACTAAGGAAAGCTCTTCTACCGTGTGGTGCGCGAAGTAAGAAGAGAGGTGGACACGATCGTAGGCGACGCGGGGTTCTTCACAAAAAACGGTAATTTCGTAGGTGGACGTCGGGGCCTTATCCAGCAACTCTTCGATAAAACGGTGGCCGACCATCCCGTTACCGATAACAGCGAGTCTGACTTTGTTCATTTTTGCCTCAAAATTGCTTCTTCTGAGGTTACCTTATCGCTCCACAGAGGACGCTTATTGATGTACATCAAATAGTCTTTTATATACTACTTTATGAGTATCCTTATGATTTTACTTATTTTTTATTAAGCCTTGGTTTTTGTTGGGGTTTTAGTGACTGGCAAAAATGAGACCTATAGCACGCTTTTGGTCAGAAGCCGACTGATTAGCGGCCAATCCGGTATCAGAGTAATCGTCCCCCTCGTCAATCATTCGCGTGTCTGAGCGCTTAAAAATAAAACTAAGGGATTATCCATTTGTTTAATAAGGATATGAAATTTTCTGGTGATAATGCTCACAGCTTTATGTGCGATTGCACAATTATCGGCGACATAATTTCGTCATATGGAAGAAATTGCCTAATGACTAACGGCGTAACAACCTTAATAATTGAAAATAAAACACCATTTTTTTTTAATTAGCACGCTATTTCTATTCTGTGACGTTGATCGACTTATAAGGTCGTACCAGAGAGAGATAGGCGCTTTTTATCTACCCGTCCCGACACAGTTAGTAGAGTTATTCTTTAATTATTTATATGGCTTACATTCGCAAATCTTGTACATGAGTTGTGTTAAACATCAAGGCAGGTAACAACGTGAAAATAGAATCAATTGATGTCACCGTCTTCACTTATCCCACACGCCGGGTTTCCGACAGTGCGGGTCATTCACACCCGGGACCTGAAAATCAGGCCAAGATGGCGCTGTTAACCATCACGGCAGATGATGGCCAAAAAGGTTACGCTTTCGCTCCGCCGGAAGTGATTCGTCCTCATATTGTTAATGCTTTCTTCCGCAAAGTGCTGATTGGGCAGAACCCGTTCGACCGTGAACGCCTCTGGCAGGATTTGGTGCATTGGCAACGCGGTAGCGCCAACCAGCTGACCGATCGCGCGCTGTCGATTGTGGAATCCGCACTGTGGGATCTGCAAGGCCGCGTACTGAACATGCCGGTGCACAAACTGCTCGGCGGCTATCGTGAAAAAGTCCCGGCCTACGGCAGCACCATGTGTGGCGATGAGCTGGAAGGTGGTCTCTCTACCCCAGAGGAATACGGCCAGTTCGCCGAAAAGCTGGTGCAGCGCGGCTATAAAGCCATCAAGTTGCACACCTGGATGCCACCGGTGTCATTCGCGCCCAGCCCGAAGATCGACGTGAAAGCCTGTGCCGCAGTACGTGAAGCCGTTGGCCCGGACATCTGCCTGATGCTGGATGGCTACCACTGGTACAGCCGCAGCGATGCGCTGTATATCGGTCGTGAACTGCAAAAGCTCGATTTCACCTGGTTTGAAGAACCGATGGAAGAACAGAGCATGGCGTCCTACAGCTGGCTGACCAAGAGCCTGGATATTGATGTCATCGGGCCGGAAAGTCTGTCAGGCAAATACTTCAGCCGTGCTGACTGGGTTAAAGAAGGCGCATGCGACATTTTACGCGCGGGCGTACAAGGCGTGGGCGGTCTCTGGCCGTGTATGAAGGTCGCGAGCCTGGCGGAATCCTTCGGTATGGACTGCGAAGTTCACGGTAACGGCGCGCCAAACCTCAACGTCGTTGGGGCGATCAAAAACTGCCGCTGGTATGAGCGCGGGCTGCTGCATCCTTTCCTCGATTATGACGAACCTGCTGCGTATCTGAATTCGATTGTCGATCCAATGGACAACGAGGGCTTTGTGCATCTGCCGCAACGTCCGGGGCTGGGAGAAGATATCAATTTTGACTGGATTGAGGAGCATACCCTGAGTAAAGAATAACTTTTGTATGAATGGTTTTTTGTTCGATCTGAAAGATAGCCTTACCTAAAAAATAAAAAGTTGTCGTCTTCCATGCTCCCACACCTGGAGAATAATGATGAAAGCACGAGCAATACTCCGTACCCTGCTGTTAGGTTCACTCTGCATGGCCGCTACGCCGGCCATTCTATCGGCAAAAACCCCTGACGATCAGCTGATCGTGGGGATGAACATGAACAACATGCTCTCACTCGATCCGGCCGCCATGACCGGTAACGAGGTGGTGGGCATTATCGTCAACCTCTATGACTCGCTGGTGGTGCTGGATCCCGCCAACCTGAGTAACATCCAGCCTTCTCTGGCGAAAAGCTGGAGCGTCAGTGATGACGGTAAGGTCATTACCTTCAATCTGGTGGATAACGCCAAATTCCATTCCGGTAACCCCGTAACGGCGCAAGACTTCGCCTGGTCGATGAAGCGTCTGCTGAATCTCAACATGGCGCAGGCTACGACGTGGAAATCTTACGGTTTCACCGCGGAAAACGTGGAGAAAATGATCCGTGCCAAAGACGCCCACACCGTTGAAATTGAACTGCCAAAACCGAACGACCCCAAACTGGTGCTCTACTCGCTGGCGACGCTGGGTAGCGGATCGGTGCTGGATAGCAAAACGGTGATGCAGCATGAGAAAAACGGTGACTGGGGCAACGGCTGGCTGACCACGAATGAAGCCGGTTCTGGCCCGTTCAAGCTGGACGTGTGGCAGGCGAAAGACGTGCTGCGCATCAGCAAGGTTGAGAACAACTGGCAGGGCGACGCAAAAATGCGGCGCGTGATTTTCCGCCACATGACCGAGTCACAGGCGCTGCGCCTGATGATTGAAAAAGGCGATATTGACGTGGCCTCTGGGATGTCGGTGCCGGATATCAATGCGCTGAAACAAGATAAAGACGTTGTGGTTGATGAGGTGAAAAAAGGCACGCTGTACTACGTTGCAATGAGCCTGAAAAATGAATACTTCGCAAAACCAAAAGTGCGCGAAGCGGTTCGTTACCTGATTGATTACGATGGTATCAATAATACGGTCATGCCCGGCTATGGTTTCTATCATCAGCGCCCCATCCAGAAAGGGATGGATGCGACGTTGCCAGATCCTGGCTACAAGCTGGACGTGCCGCGTGCTAAAGCGCTGCTGGCCGAAGCGGGCTACCCAAATGGATTTGAAACCACGCTGCGTGTTCTGTCCGACCAGCCGTTCCTGAATCTGGCGACATCGGTACAGTCCACGCTGGCACAGGCGGGCATCAAAGCCAAAATCATCTCCGGCACCGGTAATCAGGTTTACGGCGCGATGCGCGATCGTAAATTCGACATGCTGGTCGGCCGTGGCGGTGGCGGCGTCGATCCGCATCCTCACTCCAGCCTGCGTTCTGTTGTCTATAACCCGGATAACAGCGACGAAGCCAAACTGACCAACTTCCAGGGCTGGCGCACGTCTTTCTACGACAAGCCTCTGAACGACATGATCGATCAGGCGCTGTTGGAGAAAGATCCTCAGAAACAAAAGCAGATGTATATCAACGTGCAGAATCGTTATGAAGAACTGTTCCCGGCCATTATTCCGGTGTCGCAGATGATCGATTCTGTGGTGTTACGTAAGGACGTGAAAGGCTATGTGCCGCATCCGTCTTCTACGACGCATTTGCGCGAGGTGTATAAGCAGCGCTAGTGTCCACACGTTAAACCGGATGATTAGCCGACACGTTCCCGGCTAACCATCCCGATCAGATACGCTAAAAAGAGATGACCGCGTGAGTGGTGATTTGCTGTCGCCGCTAGCCGGGATATCAGGAGAAAGAACATGGTTTTCTCTGATTGGATCAAGCCGGGTGGAGTACTGCGTCGTTTGGCAAAGCGTCTGTTTCAGGTGATCGTCACGCTGTTCGGGTTATTAATCCTGACCTTCGTGATCGGCCGCGTGATGCCAATCGATCCAGTCCTGGCTATTGTCGGACAGGATGCCGACCAAAGTACCTATCAACAGGTTTACCAACAGCTGGGGTTGGATAAGCCGCTGTATGTGCAGTTCTTTATTTACTTTAATTCGCTGATGCATGGGGATCTGGGCAATGCGCTCCTGACCGGACGACCGGTGATGGATGACATTATCCGCGTCTTCCCGGCAACTGTTGAGTTGGCGACGATGGCGATTATCGTCGGTGCTGGTCTGGGTGTACCGCTAGGCGTGCTGGCTGCGGCGCGACGTGGCAAGTGGGCGGATTATGTGGTGCGTTTTATCAGCCTGGCCGGTTATTCCACGCCGATATTCTGGGTCGGTATGATGGGGCTACTGGTGTTCTATGCCTGGCTGAACTGGGTTGGTGGAGCAGGGCGGGTTGATATGGCCTATGACGGCCTGGTGGAAAACCGTACCGGTCTGCTGCTGGTGGATTCGTTACTGGCGGGTGAGTGGGATGTGTTCCGCAGCGCGCTGAATCACCTGGTGTTGCCGGCCACTATTCTTGGTTTCCACTCGCTGGCCTATATCAGCCGTATGACGCGTAGCTTCATGCTGGCGCAGCTTTCGCAGGAATACATCATTACTGCGCGAGTGAAAGGGCTGTCTGAGTTCCGTGTCGTCTGGGCACACGCGTTTCGCAATATTCTGGTTCAGCTTCTGACGGTGGTGGCGCTGGCGTATGGCTCGCTGCTGGAAGGGGCGGTACTGATCGAAACGGTCTTCTCATGGCCGGGCTTTGGTTCCTATCTGACTGGCAGCCTGCTGCTGGGGGATATGAACGCGGTGATGGGCTGTGTGCTGCTGGTCGGGTTGATCTTCGTGACGCTTAACCTGCTGTCGGACATGTTGTATCAAATCTTTGATCCGAGGACGAACGCATGAATATTTCCTCTGAGCCGCCGGTCACTCGCGAATCGGTAATGCGGACACCGCCGGAAAAACGCGTGAGCCGCCTGCGGCTACGCGGTGCGCGAATCGGCGGGTTTCTCTTGACGATGCTGCGCAATCCGCTGACCGCGATTGGTTCTGCGATTGTGCTGATGTTGATGCTGGTCGCCATTTTCGCCCCGTGGATCGCCACGCACGATCCGCTGGTACAGGACTTGGCTAACGCGTTACAAGCCCCGAGTGCGGCGCACTACTTTGGCACCGACGAGTTTGGTCGCGATGTGTTTAGCCGTCTGGTCTATGGTTCACGCATCACGCTGTATATCGTTGCGCTGGTGTCCGTCACCGTTGGGCCTATCGGGCTGGCGCTGGGCGTGGTGGCTGGGTATTACGGCGGGATTGTCGATACCATCCTGATGCGTATCACCGATATCTTCATTTCGTTCCCTAGCCTGGTGTTGGCGCTGGCGTTCGTTGCGGCACTTGGCCCAGGTCTGGAGCATGTGGTGATCGCGATTACGCTGACGGCCTGGCCGCCGATTGCCCGTCTGGCAAGGGCGGAGACGCTGTCGCTGCGTCACGCGGACTTTGTTTCTGCCGTGAAGCTGCAAGGGGCATCCTCTATTCGCATCCTGCTGCACCACATTGTGCCGCTGTGTCTGCCGTCGGTGATTATCCGTATCACCATGAATATGGCTGGTATCATTCTGACCGCGGCGGGTCTGGGCTTTCTGGGATTGGGGGCGCAGCCGCCCGATCCTGAATGGGGCGCGATGATCTCTGCGGGTCGTCGTTACATGATGGAGTGCTGGTGGTTAGTAACTATTCCGGGGCTGGCGATTTTGATTAACAGCCTGGCGTTCAACTTCCTTGGAGACGGCCTACGTGACATCCTCGATCCCAGAACTGAATAAGTTTTCTCAACGTGCGCCGGGAAGCTCGCCCCTGATGGAAGTGGAAAATCTGCGGGTGAGTTTCGTGAATCGCGGGACGGTGACTGATGCCGTGCGCGGCGTATCCTTCACGTTGGGCTGTGAAAAGCTGGCGATTGTCGGCGAATCCGGCTCCGGTAAATCGACGGTCGGCCGTGCGCTGTTGCAGTTGCATCCGCACAGCGCGCGGATTACGGCGGACAAACTGCGTTTCGGCGATACCGATCTGCTGAAAGCGGATGAGGCGCGGATGCGTCAGATTCGCGGCAAGCGTATCTCCATGATTATGCAGGACCCAAAATACTCGCTGAACCCAGTGGTGTGCGTCGGCGATCAGATTGCCGAAGCCTATCTGGCGCACCATAAGGTGTCGCACCGTGAGGCGAAGGAAAAGGTCATGGCGATGCTGGACGTCGTACGTATTCGTCAGCCAGAGCGCGTATATAATTTGTATCCTCATGAAATCTCAGGCGGTCAGGGGCAGCGCATCATGATTGCGATGATGCTGATTACGGAACCCGAAATCGTGATTGCCGATGAACCGACCTCCGCGCTGGACGTGTCTGTGCGCTTGCAGGTGCTGGCGATGTTGGACGATTTGGTGAGCGAGCGTGGCCTGGGGCTGATTTTCATTAGTCACGACATCAATCTGGTACGCAGCTTCTGCGATCGTGTGCTGGTGATGTATGCCGGGCGCGTCGTGGAGTCCATTGCTGCCGCCGATCTCGACAACGCGCAGCATCCGTACACGCGTGGGTTGCTGAATTCGCTGCCGGATATCGATCATCGCCGTCCACGTTTGCCGGTAATGAATCGCGATCCTGCCTGGATCAACGGATAAAGGGGATAATCATGGCAACTGAAGCAATGAGTCAGCGTAAGCCGATGATCGAAGTGAATAACCTGAATCTCTCTTTTGGTCATGGCAGCGCGAAGAATCAGGTGTTGTACGATGTGAACCTCACCGTCAACGATGGCGATATCTTCGGTCTGGTGGGGGAATCGGGCTCCGGCAAAACTACGGTGCTGAAGTGTCTGGCCGGGCTGTTTAACCATTGGGAAGGCACGCTGCTGATTGGCGGTAAGAAACTGGCGCACCGGATCGATCAAGCGCGCTGTCGCCAGGTGCAGATGGTGTTCCAAGATCCGTACGGATCGCTGCATCCTCGTCATACCGTGGAATCCATTCTGGAAGAACCGTTGTCGATCCACCGTTTTGACGATCGTGACGATCGTATCGACAGCTTGCTGGAGAAGGTTGGGCTGGGAACGAACTTCCGTCGCCGCTACCCGCACCAGCTTTCGGGCGGGCAGCGCCAGCGTGTGGCGATTGCCCGTGCGCTGATTCTGGAGCCAAGGGTTCTGCTGCTGGATGAGCCGACGTCGGCGCTGGATGTGTCGGTACAGGCGGAAATTCTCAACCTGCTTATGGAGTTGCAGCAGCAGGAAAAGCTGACCTACCTGATGGTGACGCACGATTTGGGCGTAATTTCCCATTTGTGTCATAAAGTGGCGGTGATGCAGTACGGCAAGATACTGGAGACGCTGGAAACCGACGATCTGACCAGTGATGTGCCGAAGGATGCGTATACCTCGATGCTGGTGGATGCCAGCCGTCAGTACAGTCGTGATCTGGCGATACGCTCGGAGCGCATGGGCTAGATGCGTACGGACTAGATACGCTGCGCGATAATCATCATAGGGGCCGAGCAATCGGCCCTTTTTTTATCCTTTGCACAGGTTTTCGCTCACAGTTGGTTACGAACAGACTTTTATACGTAAAAAAAGGTAAATGGGTAGCGTTGAAGAGTGTGGATACTTACAATCACTACGCTTTCTGTAGTCGGCCTCTTCAAAAAGGAATTCTCATGTTCAAACGTACTCTGGTTGCCGCGGCAGCCCTTATTTCACTGACGGCATTTTCTCCCGCCTTTGCGGCTTCTGACACCACTACGCGTGTACTGTTGACGACGTCTGCGGGCAATATCGAACTGTCTTTAGATAACCAAAAAGCACCAGTTTCGGTAAAAAATTTCGTCGAGTACGTTAACAATGGTTTTTATAACGGGACGACATTTCACCGTGTGATCCCTGGTTTTATGGTGCAAGGCGGCGGCTTTTCTGGCGAAATGAACCAAAAAGCGACGAATGCACCGATCAAGAATGAAGCCGACAACGGCCTGCGTAACCAACGCGGCACGATCGCGATGGCGCGTACCGCAGAAAAGGATAGTGCGACCAGCCAGTTCTTTATCAACGTTGCAGACAATGCGTTCCTCGATCACGGCCAGCGTGATTTTGGCTACGCCGTGTTCGGTAAAGTCGTGAAGGGCATGGAAGTGGTAGATAAGATCTCTCAGGTACAAACGAAGAATGTCGGGCCTTACCAGAATGTGCCGACCACGCCTATCGTGATTCAGTCCGCGAAAGTGCTGCCCTGAGTGGTGAGATAGATAAGAGCTGAGAATACGAAAAAGGCCACTGATGTGGCCTTTTGGCATTTTACTCTGCTATTCCATTACCGCCGTTTTATTCCAGTGCTTTTGCCATCTGCTGTAGCCAGGTATCCACACCCGTGCTCGGCACGTTCAACTGACGGTAGGTGGCTGTTGCAACGGGATAGCCGCCAACCTCTTCCTGGCTGTTCACGAAGCCACCTGTCCGCTGTTTGACATTCTCTACGATACGTTTATCGACGGCATCACGATCTTTCGGTCGTGCGCCTGCGCTTTGCAGTACCTGATTGGTAACGGCGCTGGCGGGTGATGCCGTTAAACCAGAAGGCCAGATAGGGGACACTTTGAGTAAATTAATCCCGCTGCCTGAGGTTTGCGGTGCGGTTTTTCCTTTAGCATCGTAAGCGAGGTTATCTGACATCCAGACATCGCCGGAGCTGTTGCTTCCTACCAATCCTAAACCTGCTTTGGTATTGGCACCGTAGTGCATCACGTTACCCGCAACGGAAACGCGTGGGCTGGCGGGCATGGTTTTCCCTTCCCACTCACCCTTAACTCCACCAACGCGAACGCCCCAAATGCCGGGGTTGTAGATCAGATTATTGACCATGACACCCGTTGAGCCAGCCTTGAACCAGGCGTTGCGCTCGTTGTTGTGCGCATACAGGCTGCCAATGATTGACACATCAGTCACGTTATCGTGAACCAGCGTGCCCATCGAGTGGATGCCTTTGGTGTGAGCCGAGTCGTATAAGCCTTCAGCAACAATATTATTTGAAAGTGTGATGCGGTGTGCGGTTCCCTGTGGGCCGTCATAGCGTGGGCCAGAGATAGACAGGTTTTCGTCTGTCCCCCAGGCGAAACTCGAGTGGTCGATTACGACGTTGTAGGCATCTTTACCGTTGATTGAAACATCGCGTTCAAAGCCGCTTTTTTTACCCGTACCGGCATCGCCGATGCGAAAACGGATATGCTGCATAAGCACATCATGCGTGCTAATTCCCATTCCGCCGCGAATGATTGTAATGCCGGGAGAGGGGGCAGTCTGGCCGGCGATGGTGACAAACGGCTCCGTTAACCGAAGGTCGCTTTTATTCAGGTCGATAATCCCGCCAACCTCAAAAACAATAATGCGCGGCCCTTTGGCGGCCAGGGCTTCCCGAAGTGAACCGGCTCCGGAAGAAGCCAGCGTTGTGACGCGAATAATACGCCCACCGCTGCCTGCGACGGTATCGGTTCCGAATCCTTTCAGCTCTGGTGCTGCCGGTGTGGCGGCGCTAGCCATCGGTATGCCGACACTGAATACTAATCCAGTGCTGAACAGTGCGGCGAACAGAAGAGAACGTTTCATTTCATTTCCTTGAATATTAACGATAAAAATGAGCGAGCCCTTAGGGCTCGCTCAAGTGCGGCCCGAACGATAAACCGACGGGCGTTAAACTCGCTTGCAGGCTCCTGCTAGCACAGGACAATGAGGGGCGGAGCCTGAAGTTCGCTTATTTACGCTTTACACTTAATTAGTTACAGCTTGCTGCCGTCAGGACGGCAAGGTTTTTGCCTACGCCAGCATAGTTCGCCAGTTTATCCTTCACGCACTGTGGTGAAACGGTAGAGTAGCTGTAAGGAAGAGAAGGGAATGTGCCTGTGCTCTTCCAGTCTTCAGCATTCACGTAGGGCTTGGAATCTTTATCCCAGGTGATGTTGTATTTAGCGAAGTCAGCCGGGCTCATAACGTTGTTATTACGCAGATCCCAGGTACCGAAGTTGGAACCGTCGTAACGTGAGGTCACTGGGTTTTTCGCATTTTCGAACCAGTTACGTTCGATCAGCGCAATACCATTCTGGCGCACGTTCAGACCAGAACTGGTGATACCAGTATACAGGTTGTTGTAGGCGTGAACTTTACCGCCACGTTGCAGTGGGAGGCGAGCGTTAACGTCATCGTAAATATTGTGATGGTAAGTCAGGTCACGGCCAGTATCGCTGCTGCTGAAGCCGCTCAGCCCCACTTTTTTGATGCCGTGAATGTAGTTGTACGACACCGTTACGTTGGTTGAGGCTTTCTTGATATCAATCGCGGATTCGAATGTGGTGTCACCGTCTTTTGTGCCTGCGCATTCAAAGTTTTTCGCGAAGATCTCGTTGTGGTCAATCCAGACGTTTGGTGTGTTATCGATACGAATCGCATCGCCGTCCTGCGCGCCGCCAGGCATGTAGCCGAAACGCATATTGCGGATAACGATATCGGATGATTTAACCAGCCAGATCCCAAAGTTAGCGGAAGAACCGTTGGTTCCGATAATGGTAATCCCTTTGGTGAACTCTTTGATTTCCACACCACGTGCGTCTTTCTTCCACTGACCGCAGATATCGTTCTCTGCGGCTTTAATCAGCGCGTCTTCATTACCGTTATAGGTGATGACGAGCGGGTAAGCGCCCCCTTTGACTTTCTTACCTTTGGAATCCAGCTTCGCTTCTTCGATGATATCAATAATATCTTGCATGGAACGTGCGGTTTTTTTCACGGCACCGGCAACGTCGCCGCCGTCAGTGGTGGCATAACCCCCCGTATTTGCCGCCATTGTCGGTTGAGCCGCAAGTAATAACAGCCCAGCGGCTGCAGAAGGCAGTAGGTATTTCATTCAGGTACTCTCCTTGGAATTGAATTTTTTGGGTATAAATGATCCACATAACCCAGATTATATTATTGGGTTGTTTCAATAAAAATGAAATCAAGGTTTATTGAAATCCCGATTAAGTGTTATCATAAAAATAAAATAATTCAATATTTAGGTATTAAATCTATCGGATGAATAACGCACAAAATATTGATGACTAATAAGTATCTATTTTAAATGGTAATATTTTTTTTCATTTTTTCTAAAAAATGACGTTGAGAGTTTTTATGAAAAATAAAATTATATTTCGTTTTATTATTCTGCGGTGAGGTAGCTTTGATAGCGGTGATAACTGTGAGGGACATCAACAAATAAGTAAAATTTCCTCATTGAGATGGTCATGCCAAAAAATAGTTGATGCCGATCAAATTATTAATTAATCCCGTGTTGATGAGTCACGATTCTTTTTATTATTTAATCCTTAATTAATGAATGGTTTTTTCATTAATCAATCAAGCTATTAATTAATTACTAAATAATTAGTCTGATCTTTAATTATCCTCTCTTTAAGAAATCGGTATCCATGTTCATGTGTAGGTTTCCATAAAAAATGAGCGAGCTCTTAGAGCTCGCTCGGGTAGAACCGTGCATACTCGTAATACTTCAAGTTGCATGTGCGTTGGCTACGTTCAGTCACCCGAATCACTTACTTGAGTAAGCTCATCGGGATTCCCTCTCTTGCCGCCTTCCTGAAACTCGAATTATTTGGAGTATATCAGCGTGAAGAGACACGGCTGCGGGACATTCAGGCTGATGATTTCCTGTCACTTATGTGACGGAGAAAGCCTGACCGCCTTTATTTGCAGTTAGCTGCTGTCAGTACCGCCAGGTTTTTACCTACGCCAGCATAGTTTGCCAGTTTATCCTTCACGCACTGTGCAGAAACCGGGGTGTATTTATAAGAGATGGAAGGGAATTTTCCGGTGCTTTTCCAATCATCCGCATTGATATGAGCAGAGGAAGGTCTGCCCCAGGTGATGTTGTATTTGGAGAAGTCTGCCGGTTTGGTGATGTTGTTGTTGCGCAACTCCCAGGTACCGAAGTTGGAGCTGTCGTTACGTGCTGTCACCGGGTTCAGTGCATTTTCAAACCAGTTGCTTTCGATCAGCGCGATCCCTTTCTGGCGGACGTTAAAGCCTGAACCGGTGATGCCGTCATACAGGTTGTTGTACGCATGAACCAGACCACCACGCTGCAGCGGCAGACGTGAGTTAACATCACGGTAGATATTGTGATGATAAGTCAGGTTACGACCCGTATCCGAATTGCTTGCACCGCTCAGACCCACTTTTTTAATGCCGTGGATGTAGTTGTAGGACACCGTGACGTTAGTTGACCCTTTCTTGATATCGACGGCCGATTCAAAAGTAGTGTCATTGTCTGGCGTGCCTTTACACTCAAAGTTTTTGGCAAAGATTTCATTGTGGTCAATCCAGACGTTCGGCGAGTTATCGATACGAATAGCATCGCCGTCTTGTGCACCGCCCGGCATATAGCCAAAGCGCATATTACGTACGACAACGTTGGATGAATTGATAATCCAGATACCGAAGTTGGCGGATGAGCCATTGGTGCCCTGAATGGTGATCCCTTTGGTAAACTCTTTGACTTCTACGCCGCGCGCGTCCTTACTCCACTGACCGCAGATATTTTTTTCGGCCGCTTTGATTAGCGAGTCTTCATTACCGTTATAGGTGATGATAAGCGGATACGCACCGCCTTTAACTTTCTTGCCTTTTGAATCCACTTTTGCGGCTTCAATGATATCCACAATTTCTTTCAGAGAACGTGCGGTCTTTTTTACGGCACCGGAAACTTCTCCACCATCCGTGGTGGCATAACCGCCCGTATTTGCGGCCATGGCTGGCTGAGCAGCGAACAGTAACAATCCGGCAGCTGCCGTAGGCAATAGGTATTTCATTATAACTGTCTCCTTGGAATATAATTTCATGGGCATTTATTGCTCCGTATGCCCGATGTAACAGGTATACCCGTTATTCTTCAAATTGCATGTACGTTGGCTACGTTCAGTCACCCGAATCACTTACTTGAGTAAGCTCATCGGGACTCCTTCTCTTGCCGCCTTCCTGAAATTCGAATTATTTAGGGTATACACATTTTTCAACAAAAATGAATCTCAATTTTGATGAAAAACCAAGGGGAGTGTGGTCAAAAAATAAGATCAGTTCAAGGGTGAAATGTTAAATGTATCATGGATGAAACATTTTGTAATACTGATGATTGAATAATTCGGGTTTTATAGGAAACACCATTCTTTTAAAAGAATAGAAAATCAGTAAGTTATTTTATTAACGGGCGAGAGTTTCATTCTGGTTTCTTGATTTATTGGTTTTTAGTTCGCGATTTTTCTGGCGATAATTGTTACAACTAACGTAAAGATTCATCCTAAGTCAAAATATACTATCACAGGTGTATTCAATATTTTTGCGTTATGAGTTAATTCTATATTGAATTTTAGTTTGTTAAAAAATAATTATTATTAATCGCTATATTATTAATTTTTATATAGTGTGCCTGTACACGATAGGAAAGAAAATAGACTTCACTGACCACACCTTATAGTGGAGGAATGATTATCAGCACGGAGCCTGTTGCTGTGAAGGTCGCACTGGCAATCTTGCCCAGGTTCCTTAAAAAATGAGCGAGCCCAAATCACTCGCTCACAGAGAACCCGGCGCAGAGTGAATGCGCCGGGTTTAATGCACTTATTTACAGTTAGCGGCTGTCAGTACTGCCAGGTTTTTACCTACGCCAGCGTAGCTTGCCAGTTTATCCTTCACGCACTGTGCGGATACTGGTGAGTAGCTATACGGGAGGGCAGGGAATTTGCCGGTGCTCTTCCAGTCATCCGCATTGATGTGTGGTGTGGATGGCTTACCCCAGGTGATGTTGTATTTAGAAAAATCAGATGGACTGGTAATGTTGTTGTTACGCAGTTCCCAGGTACCGAAGTTAGAGTCATCGTTACGTGCGGTCACTGGGTTGAGCGCATTTTCGAACCAGTTGCTTTCGATCAGTGCAATCCCTTTCTGACGAACGTTAAAGCCTGAACTTTTGATGCCATCATACAGGTTGTTGTACGCGTGAACCTGACCACCACGTTGCAGCGGCAGACGTGAGTTAACATCGCTGTAAATGTTGTGATGGTAAGTCAGGTTACGGCCCGTATCTGTGTTGCTTGAACCGCTCAGGCCCACTTTTTTCACGCCATGGATGTAGTTATATGACACCGTGACATTGGTTGAGGCTTTCTTGATATCGACAGCCGATTCAAAAGTGGTGTCGTTGTCTGGCGTACCGGCGCATTCGAAGTTCTTGGCGAAGATCTCGTTGTGATCGATCCAGACGTTCGGTGAGTTATCAATACGGATAGCATCGCCATCTTTTGCGCCACCCGGCATATAGCCGAAGCGCATGTTACGCACGACAACGTTGGAAGAGTTTACAATCCAGATACCGAAGTTAGCGGAAGAACCGTTGGTCCCGAGGATGGTGATGCCCTTGGTGAACTCTTTGATTTCCACACCGCGTGGATCTTTGCTCCACTGGCCGCAGATGTTAGCTTCGGCGGCTTTGATTAGCGCATCTTCATTACCGTTGTAGGTAATAACAAGCGGGTAGGCTCCACCTTTGACCGCTTTACCACTTGAGTCTTTTTTCGCAGCCTCAATGATATCGACGATCTCTTGCAGAGAACGCGCTGTCTTTTTCACTGCACCGGAAATGTCGCCGCCGTCCGTGGTGGCATAACCCCCCGTATTTGCCGCCATTGTAGGTTGGGCAGCAAGCAGCAACAGCCCAGCGGCTGCAGAAGGCAGTAGGTATTTCATTGTGTACTCTCCTTGACATAGATTTTTTTGGGTATTTATCACTACACACCCTGTGTAATAAAAAAGGCTGTTTCAACAAAAATGAAATTAAGGTTTGTCTATAAAGCCGAGATAAGTGTTAACAGAAAAAATAAACAATGCAAGATGGGGCGTTAAATATATTAGTTAAATAAAATGGGACAGCTTGGCGGATTTGTGTTTATTACTTTTAAATAGAAACTGATTTCTATTTAAATTATTTTAATTCAATTAGTTATATCTTTTAACTCGCGTTGTTTCAATATGGATTCTTTATTTTTTACCCATTTTTTATGTGGGATTTATTCACCTGACAGACAACTGTGATCGCCGTCAAAAGTTAAAAATAAACATCGATTATAAAAACAACCCATGGTCTTTTATGCCCGATGAAAAAAACGTAATTAATTCATAAGGAATTTTTGTTTATTATTTTTTTTGTTAAAAATGATTTCAAAGAAATCGTTTTCTATAGGAATGAATAATAAATATTACCTATTAATAAAGATGTTTATTACAGAAATAAATCATTTATGATCGATATAATTATTATCATGCTAATTTATTGCGTAGGGATGGCGAACCTTTTGTCTTTACTGATGACAAGGGCTGGGTGCCTGACACGAATTTCATGTATGTTAGTACGGCTTTCCTGACTAACTGTGCAATAACTATGCTGCTAATTATCGATAACTACGACTCCTTTACCTACAACCTTTACCAATACTTTTGTGAGCTTGGCGCGCAGGTTGTGGTGAAGCGTAATGATGAACTGACGCTGCGTGAGATTGAACAGCTTGCGCCTGAGCGATTGGTCATTTCACCGGGCCCTTGTACGCCGGATGAGGCGGGCATTTCACTGGCTGCAATCCGCCACTTCGCCGATAAATTGCCTATTCTGGGCGTGTGCCTTGGTCATCAGGCGATGGGGCAAGCGTTCGGCGCACGCGTGGTGCGGGCACGACAGGTCATGCATGGGAAAACGTCTGCGATTGCGCATAGCGACACGGGGGTTTTCACGGGGTTGGCTCAGCCGTTGACGGTTACCCGCTACCATTCACTCATTATTGATTCCGCCTCGTTACCTGATTGCTTTGAGATCACGGCCTGGAGCGAATCGGAAGGAAAACGTGACGAGATTATGGGAATCCGCCATCGCGTATTGCCGCTGGAGGGGGTGCAGTTTCACCCAGAGAGCATTCTCAGCCAGCAAGGTCATCAACTTTTGGATAATTTCCTTAAAATTTAGCCATATAGAGAGTTATTCTCTCCAATAACCGATTTAATATTGCCTGTGATTGATTTTTTATGCATATTTATTGACTATATTTTCATTCCGACATGATGGACAGCAGAGTGAGGCAGCAAATGGCAGCAGAGCAGAAAGCAGTGACACGGGATACTCACGATAAAGTGATTTTGCCAGTTTATGCACCCGCGAAGTTTGTACCCGTTAAAGGTAAAGGGAGCCGCGTCTGGGATCAGGACGGCCGCGAGTATATTGATTTCTCCGGTGGCATTGCGGTTACGGCACTGGGTCACTGCCATCCTGCGCTGGTGAACGCATTGCAGCAACAGGGTGAAAAGCTGTGGCACACCAGCAATATTTTCACCAACGAACCTGCGCTACGCCTCGCCAGTAAACTGATTGATGCCACTTTTGCCGATCGCGTGTTCTTTGTTAACTCCGGCGCTGAAGCTAACGAAGCGGCATTTAAGCTGGCACGTCACTATGCGGTTAAACGTCATAGCCCGTATAAAACCAAGATCATCGCCTTCTACAATGCATTCCATGGTCGGACGCTGTTCACCGTCTCGGTTGGCGGACAGCCTAAATATGCCGATGGCTTCGGGCCTAAGCCTGCGGATATTGTCCATGTTCCTTTCAACGATCTGGCTGCGGTCAAAGCAGTGATGGACGATCACACCTGCGCAGTCGTGCTGGAGCCGATTCAGGGCGAGGGCGGTATTACGCCTGCTACGCCTGAGTTTTTGCAAGGCGTTCGCGATCTGTGCGATCAGCATAAGGCGCTGCTGGTGTTTGATGAAGTGCAGAGCGGGATGGGGCGTACTGGCAAACTATTCAGCTACATGCACTACGGTATTACGCCGGATATCCTCACCACCGCTAAAGCGCTGGGTGGCGGCTTCCCGATTAGCGCGATGCTGACGACGGAAGAGATCGCTTCTGTGATGACGGTTGGGGTACACGGCACCACCTATGGCGGTAACCCGCTTGCCTGTGCGGTGGCGGAAGCCGCGCTGGATATCATTAACACACCGGAAGTGCTGTCAGGCGTGGCGAATCGGCACGATCGCTTTGTTAGTGAACTGGAGAAAATCAACCAGCAGTACGGCGTATTCGAGCAGGTTCGCGGTATGGGGCTCCTGCTGGGGGCAGAACTGAAACCGCAGTGGCATGGCCGCGCAGGCGAGTTTCTGGCTGCTGCAACGGCTCAGGGTCTGATGGTGCTGATGGCTGGGCCGAACGTAATTCGCTTTGTGCCGTCTTTGATCATTGATGAAGACGATATTGTGCAGGGGATGGATAAGTTCGCCAAAGCCGTCGCGCAGGTCGTTAACGCAGCAAACTGAGTGGCGTTCTTAAAAGCGCAGCGATAAAAAAACGTAGGGAACGTTTTTCAACGTCGCTTGCGACGGCCCGAAGGGTGGCGAGCAGGAAGCTCGCCATAAAAAAAAGCGTGAGGCCGAGGCTTCACGCTTTTTTATTGGTAGGGTACAGCGACAGGGATTTAGCGAGTGCCGTAAACGACAATCGTTTTACCGTGCGCAGAGATCAGGTTCTGGTCTTCTAACATTTTCAGAATGCGACCCACGGTTTCACGCGAGCAGCCAACGATTTGCCCAATTTCCTGACGGGTAATTTTTATTTGCATGCCATCTGGATGCGTCATGGCATCAGGTTGTTTGGCCAGGTTGAGTAGAGTTTGAGCAATACGGCCGGTCACATCAAGGAAGGCGAGGTTGCCGACTTTCTCTGAGGTAACCTGGAGTCTGCTTGCCATTTGCGCAGACAGACGCATGAGGATATCTGGGTTAACCTGGATGAGCTGGCGGAATTTTTTATAGGAAATTTCAGCCACTTCACAGGCGGTTTTTGCCCGAACCCAGGCGCTGCGTTCCTGACCTTCTTCAAACAGGCCGAGCTCGCCGATAAAATCGCCCTGATTGAGGTAGGAAAGAATCATTTCCTTGCCTTCTTCATCTTTGATTAGCACTGCGACAGAGCCTTTCACGATGTAGTAAAGCGTTTCTGCTTTTTCACCTTGGTGAATCAGCGTGCTCTTCGATGGATACTTATGGATATGACAATGGGAAAGGAACCATTCGAGAGTTGGGTCTGTTTGCGGTTTGCCGAGAACCATTCGCTATCATCCTCTGTTGTAATTCACTGCGCAAATTACAGGGGTCAGAGTTCCCTGTACGGCGTGTTTAACTGCTAAAAAAATAAAATTCAGTCTAGGCAGAATGACGTCAGGGAATATACTGGAACCACTGTACCCTTGATTTTCCGGTTGCTGCCTTGCCGCATCGTAAACGTGGCTGGGTATATCTGGCCACGCAATCATCTTCTTCGTTTCTGGGTTTGTCCAGAAAAGGTCTATTCTATTTTCGTTTTAACACAGCTTTAAGGACGTGTCTTGTGTTGTCTCGCTTCAGCATGACAAAGCTCTGATTAACGCTGGTTTTTGTACAGTAACGGTATAAATTTTCAAAAAATTTTTAGTGGAGAGGCACCATGCAGGCACGGGTAAAATGGGTTGAAGGCTTAACGTTTTTGGGCGAATCCGCGTCAGGGCACCAGATCTTGATGGACGGTAATTCCGGTGATAAAGCGCCCAGTCCGATGGAGATGGTGTTGATGTCTGTGGGGGGATGCAGCGCGATTGATGTCGTGTCGATTCTGCAAAAAGGCCGCAACGATGTGGCGGACTGTGAAGTGAAGTTGACGTCAGAGCGCCGGTCTGAAGCGCCGCGTTTATTTACCCATATCAATCTGCATTTTATCGTGACGGGAAAAGGGCTGACCGACAAAGCCGTTGAGCGAGCTGTCGCACTATCAGCGGAAAAATACTGCTCTGTGGCACTGATGCTAGGCAAAGCCGTTGAGGTAACGCACAGCCACGAAATTAGAGTGCTGGAATAATCCCTTTCTCTGAGCACTCATTCTGGTCACTTAAGCCTGTTATTAGGGGAAACACAGGGGGAGATTCCCGTCGGGAGGCCTCACCCCTGTGGTCGCCCCGTATATCTTGATGCTTATTCGATGGTTTTCCCTTCAATTAACCGCTGCACCAGCGGTGCCATGATGAGCTCCATCGCCAGCCCCATTTTCCCGCCGGGAACGACCAGCGTGTTGATGTGGGAGATAAACGATCCCTGCAACATGGCGAGCAGATAGGGATAATCAATATTATCCAACCCCTGAAAGTGAATGACGACGAAGCTTTCATCCAGCGAGGGAATCGACTTGGCAGCAAACGGGTTGGAGGTGTCCACGGTGGGCACGCGCTGGAAGTTGATGTGCGTACGAGAGAACTGCGGAGTGATGTAGGTGATGTAGTCTTCCATTGAGCGGACGACGGAATCCATGACCGCTTCACGCGAGTGACCGCGTTCATTGACGTCACGAATCAGCTTTTGGATCCATTCCAGGTTGACGATCGGCACCACGCCGACGAGCAAATCTACATGCTGTGCCACGTCGTTTTGGTCGGTGACCACGCCACCGTGCAGCCCTTCATAAAACAGGATGTCGGTGGGTTCCGGCATCGGCTCCCACGGCGTGAATGTCCCGGGAACCTGATTATAGGGAATCGCTTCATCGTAAGTATGAAGGTATTTACGCGTCTGACCGCGGCCGTGCAGGCCATATTCGATAAACGACTGCTCCAGCAGACTGAAATCATTCGCTTCTGGGCCGAAGTAGCTGATGTGGCGCCCTAAATCACGCGCTTTGCGAATGGCCATATCCATTTCCGGGCGGGTATAGCGGTGAAAGCTGTCTCCTTCCAACTGGGCGGCGCGCAGGTCAAGCTGTTGAAAAATCTTACGGAAGGCCAGGCTGGTTGTCGTTGTTCCCGCCCCACTGGAGCCGGTAACCGCAATAATCGGATGCTGATGTGACATAAGGCGCGTAACTCCGTGATCGCGATGCCCGCGTAGACCGAAGGCCTGCGCACATCCTAAAAAAAGACGTAATTGTCATCATTGTTAGCATGTTTGGCGCGTTCTTTCACGCCTTTCGGCGTGTTCAATAAGGGGCATGTCCTCCGGAATTGAGCTGGTTACGCGGCATGATATTGAGGGTTTCATGTAACTCAGACCACACCAACACCACCTCACCAGATTGGAGTTGGCCGCGAATATCTTCCACTTTCTGCGCCAGCGACCGCTCCTGTTCGCCGTAATCGGTGCCTTCCCGCAGGACGAAAGATTCGATGATGTTATCCAGCGTTTCTGGATCGAGCTGTTGCCAGGGAATAATCACGCTATGTTTCCTGAATAAAAAGTTCCTGAATAAAAGGATTCCTGAGTAAGAAGGGCTCCTGAAGAAGAATCGGTGGCGTGGTCCAAAAATGGGCTAAGCCAGTTGGGAATGCGCTGTTCCAGCCACATTTCCGGTTTCAGCAACGTTCCGCCGACGAAGCCAACATGCCCGCCATGTTCCGTTAGCTGATACTCAATATTAGACGGTAACTGCGACAGATCGGGAATCACCTCTGACGTCATGAAAGGATCGTCCTTCGCATGGATGATGAGCAGCGGTGTGCGAATCTGAGGCAACAGCGGCAGAGCGCTACAGCGTTGATAGTAGTCGGCGGCATCGCGGAAGCCGTGGATACGTGAAGTTATGACGTCATCAAACTCTCGCAGCTGGCGAATTCGCTTCAGCTGCGGCAGTTGAATCGGCAGCGTGTCCGGGTAGGCTGCCAGCTTGCGGCCGGCGTTTTGCTTCAGCAGGCGCAGCAGGTAATGCTGATAGACACGGGAGAAACCTTGTTCCATCCGACGGCTACAGGGTTCGAGCATCAATGGCGCAGACACAATGACGGCAGCGGACAGGGAGCAGGCTTCGCCCTGCTGGGCGAGCAGGTAGGCCAGCATGTTGCCGCCGAGAGACACGCCGATGGCGGCGGTAGGGGCCCCGCCCAACGTCTCCCGCATCCAGTGCAGAAAATAGCTGGCATCGCTGGTTTCGCCGGAATGATAAATGCGCTTCATCCGGTTGGGCTTACCGCTGCATCCGCGAAAATGCATGATGACGGCCAGCCAGCCGCGCTGTTTACAGGCATGCAGCAGGCCGTGGGCATAGGGGCTATGAAAGCTGCCTTCCAGCCCGTGAAACAGCACCACGCGCGGTTTGTGTCGCGCCTGCTCGGGCGCTTCGCTCCACGCCAGATCGACGAAATCACCGTCCGGTAACTCAAGCGGCTGCCAGACTGGCGAAAACTGCGCGTGACGGCGAATCAGACGCGGCAATAGCGTTTGCAGATGCGGGTTATGGGCGCCGCTCAGCGGACGAAACTGGTCATACATAAAGGATATAGAAATCTTGTTGTCGGCTCTTGTACGATCAATATCACACTGTTAGCTTCAATGCTGCCAGTTGGTACGATATTTGGGTCAGGAGCGCCCACAAATAATGGAACTGAGTTTATTTCTGTCGATGTTAGGCTTTTTGTGGGTGGCGGCCATCACGCCGGGGCCGAATAATATGCTGTTGACCACCTCGGGCGCGAATTTTGGCTTTATGCGTTCACTGTGGCTGATGGTTGGCATCATGCTGGGGATGCAGAGCATTTTGCTGCTGGTGGCATTCGGTGTCGGTGGTTTGATTCTGATTTACCCTTCGCTGCACTTTATCCTGAAAGTTCTCGGTAGCGCCTATCTGCTCTGGCTGGCGTGGAAAATCGCCACGGCGGCTTACGAACGGCTGGAAACGTCCGTTGCGCCGCCCCAGCCGATCCGGCTTTATCAAGGGTGGTTGCTGCAATTTCTGAACCCGAAAGCGTGGCTCATGGCGCTGGGGGCAGTTGCCAGCTTTAGCCTGGCGGGGGAAGGCTATAACCAGTCTGTGATCGCGATAAGCATCGGGATTGTGCTCGTCAATGTGGTGTCTGGCGTCATCTGGCTCGGATTCGGCACGATGATTGGGCGGCTGCTGCGCAGTAAAAAAGCGTGGATTATCTTTAATGTGTCAATGGGCCTGCTGACCGCCGCCTGCGTGCTGCTGATTTGGCATTAAGGCTTCGTTGATAACGTCGCGAGCGGTTTTCCGCTCGCGACTCTTTTCAGGCAACCAATATTAAAGCGAATCGCTCTGCATCATCTGCTCTAGCTGTTCCTGCGCATCTAGCCAGGACAGCTCCGTTTCTTCCAGCTCGATTTTGACTTTGGTTTGCTGTTGCAGGCAGTCGGTGAGTTCGGCCTTGCGGCTGATGTCATAGATTGCGCTGTCCGCCAGTCGGGCTTCAAGCGCTGCCAGCGTTTCTCCCAGCTTTTCCATCTGCTGTTCAAGCTTGGTGATTTGTTTACGCAGCGGCTGGGTTTGCGTTCTCAACTCAGCTTCACGACGTTTCTGATCTTTTCTGCCCTGTGCGCTGTTGGCTGCATTCTCTTTTGGCGCTTCAGTCGCCGCATTTTCCTGACGTTGCAGGCCGACCAGCCACTGTTGGTAGTCTTCCAAATCGCCATCGAACGGTTCTACTTTCTGGTCGTGTACCAGATAAAGATCGTCGGTGGTCGAACGGATCAGATGTCGATCGTGCGAAACGACAACCAGCGCGCCTTCAAAATCGATTAACGCTTCGGTCAATGCCTGACGCATATCCAGATCGAGGTGGTTGGTCGGTTCGTCGAGCAGCAGGAGATTCGGACGCTGCCAGACGATCAGCGCCAGCACCAGACGGGCTTTTTCGCCGCCGGAGAAGCGTTCGGTAATCTCCGTGACCTTATCGCCCTGAAAACCAAAGCCGCCGAGGTAGTCGCGCAGCTGCTGTTCCGTTTCCCGCTCTGCCAGACGCACCAGATGTTGCAAGGGAGACTCGTCCGCACGCAGAAACTCTAACTGGTGCTGGGCGAAGTAACCGAGCTTCACGCCTTTCGCCAGCCCGATTTCCCCTTGCCGCGGGGCAAGCGTGCCGGCAAGCAGTTTGATCAGCGTGGATTTACCCGCGCCGTTATGGCCGAGCAGCCCGATGCGGGAACCCGGTACTAAATTGAGTTTAATCGATTCCAGAATCAGCTTGTCGCCATAGCCTGCGCTGACCTTTTCCATCTTCATTAATGGATTGGGCAGCGATTCCGGGGCGCGAAAGCTGAAGCGGAAAGGGTTATCGACATGCGCTGGCGCAATCAGCTCCATGCGTTCCAGCATTTTTATCCGGCTTTGCGCCTGCTTGGCTTTGGTCGCTTTCGCGCGGAAGCGGTCAATATAGTGTTGCAGATGCGCGACGCGCTCCTGCTGATGTTCATAGAGCGACTGCTGCTGTGCAAGACGGGTGGCGCGCTGACGTTCAAACGAGGAGTAGTTACCCGTGTACTCATAGAGCGACTGCTGCTCGATGTGCAGAATTTTGGTCACGACCGGATCGAGGAAATCGCGGTCGTGCGAGATGAGTACCAGTGTGCCCGTGTAGTTTTTCAGCCATTTTTCCAGCCAGATGACCGCATCCAGATCGAGGTGGTTGGTTGGTTCATCCAGCAGCAGCAGGTCTGAACGACAGATCAGCGCCTGTGCCAGATTCAGACGCATCCGCCAGCCGCCGGAAAAGGCGCTGACAGGCTGCTGTAACTGTGACTGAGAAAACCCTAGCCCATTGAGCAGGCTTGATGCTCTGGCCTGAATCGTCCAGGCCTGAATCGCATCCAGCTTGCCGTGTAGCGTGGCAATGGCGTTGCCGTCGTTCTCTTCGTTGGCGGTCTGCAACGCGGCTTCCAGTTGGCGGAATTCGCGATCGCCGTCAATCACGTAGTCCAGCGCGGGCTTGTCCAGCGCAGGCGTTTCCTGATTAACCCAGGCCAGTGACCAGTTTTGCGGGAATGTCGCGCTGCCGCCATCGGCGCTGATTTCACCTTTCAGTAAGGACAGCAGGGTAGATTTACCACAGCCGTTCTTGCCAACCAGACCGACTTTCTGGCCGGGATTAACCGTTGCTGTCGCGTTGTCGATCAGAACGCGCACACCACGTCGAATTTGCAGCGAAGAGAAAACAATCATAAAGCGCCGTATGTTCAGAGTATGTTAAATTATGGACATATCAGGACACGCGGTGTCCTGTTTTTAGTCGTTGCGCAGCATGGTAACGGAAAACAATTATCATGACGACGCTTTGGAGGGGAATGATGTCGCAGCCACCGAAGATTTTGCTGCTGTATGCCCATCCGGAACCACAGGATTCGGTGGCAAACCGGGTCTTATTGCAACCGGCGCAGCAGTTGGCGAATGTAACCGTGCACGATCTTTACGCGCACTATCCTGATTTTTTTATCGATATCCATCATGAACAACAGCTGCTGCGTGAGCATCAGGTCATTGTTTTCCAACATCCATTTTATACTTACAGCTGCCCGGCTTTGCTAAAAGAGTGGCTCGATAGGGTGCTATCCCGCGGCTTTGCCAACGGGATTGGTGGTAATGCGCTGGCGGGAAAATACTGGCGCTCGGTGATTACGACCGGTGAACCGGAAGATGCCTATCATCCTGACGGGAGTAATCGTTACCCGATGGAAGATTTGCTCCGTCCGTTTGAGCTGACGGCGTCAATGTGCCGTATGCATTGGATGCACCCCATGATTATCTACTGGGCGCGCCGTTTACAGCCCGATGTGTTATCGAGCCAAGCCAGAGCTTACGGTGAATGGCTATCCTCCCCTTTACCTGAAGAGGAACGCTAATATGGAGAGTTCCGCGCTACTGACCGCCGGAGTCTTGTTTTTGTTTGTGGCGGTCGTAGCCGTACCGATTGCTGCCCGATTAGGAATTGGTGCCGTACTGGGCTATTTGATCGCCGGAATCGCCATTGGACCCTGGGGGCTCGGCTTCATCCGTGATGTGGAAGCGATTCTGCATTTCTCGGAGCTGGGCGTCGTTTTCCTGATGTTCATCATCGGCCTGGAATTGAATCCCTCCAAGCTCTGGACGCTGCGCCGCTCGATCTTTGGCGTTGGCGCGGCTCAGGTTGGCCTGAGTACGCTGCTTTTAGGCGGCGCCTTGTATCTGACTGACTTTTCGTGGCAGTCCGCGCTGATTGGCGGCGTCGGGCTGGCGATGTCATCGACGGCCATGGCGCTACAGCTGATGCGTGAAAAGGGCATGAACCGTAGCGAGTCCGGGCAGCTTGGCTTCTCTGTCCTGCTGTTTCAGGATTTGGCTGTGATTCCCGCGCTGGCGCTGATTCCGATTCTGGCGGGTGTGCAGGGTGATTTCGGCGATTGGGAACGAATTGGTCTGAAAGTCGCTGCGTTTCTTGGCATGTTAATCGGTGGCCGCTATCTGGTGCGTCCGCTGTTCCGCTTTATTGCGGCATCCGGCGTGCGTGAAGTGTTTACTGCCGCCGCACTGTTGCTGGTGCTCGGTTCGGCGCTGTTTATGGAAACGCTGGGGCTTTCCATGGCGCTAGGTACCTTTATTGCCGGCATTCTGCTGGCGGAAAGCGAGTATCGGCATGAACTGGAAATCGCCATCGAACCGTTCAAAGGTTTGCTGCTTGGCCTGTTCTTTATCTCAGTAGGGATGGCGCTAAATCTCGGCATCCTCTACACCCACATCGTGAAGATTATGATTGCGGTGCTGGTGCTGGTGGCAGTGAAAGCGGCTGTACTGTATTTCCTTGCGCGGGTTAACCGGATGCGCCGCTCCGAGCGCTTGCAGTTTGCCGGGGTGCTGAGCCAGGGCGGTGAGTTCGCTTTCGTCCTGTTTTCCGCTGCGGCCTCATTCAATGTCTTGAAAGGCGAACAGTTGCCGCTATTGCTGGTGACGGTGACGCTATCGATGATGACAACACCGCTGCTGATGCAGGTGATCGACCGCATTCTGGTTCGTCGTTACAACGTGCAGGATGTGCCGGATGAGAAACCGTATGTCGAGGATGACGAGCCGCAGGTGATTGTGGTGGGGTTCGGACGTTTTGGGCAGGTGATTGGTCGCTTATTAATGGCGAACAAAATGCGGATTACCGTTCTGGAGCGTGACATCAGCGCCGTGAGCCTGATGCGCAGCTATGGCTATAAAGTTTACTATGGCGATGCCACAGAGCTGGAACTGCTGCGTTCGGCGGGCGCGGATAAAGCGCGCTCAATCGTGATCACCTGTAATGCGCCGGAAGACACGATGGAAATTGTGCATCTCTGTCAGCAACATTTTCCAAATCTGGAGATTCTGGCGCGGGCACGTGGGCGTGTTGAAGCCCACGAGTTATTGCAGACGGGCGTACGATACTTCTCGCGTGAAACCTTTTCCAGCGCGCTGGAACTGGGGCGGAAAACGCTGGTGACGCTGGGCATGCACCCCCATCAGGCGATGCGCGCGCAACAGCATTTCCGCCGTCTGGATATGCGCATGCTGCGTGAGCTGGTGCCACAGCTGACGGGAGATGTGGCACAAATCTCCCGTGTGAAAGAGGCGCGCCGCGAACTGGAGGATATTTTCCAACGGGAAATGCAGCGTGAGCGCCGCCGGCCTAGTGTATGGGATGAGGACGACGAGTAAGCGCCAATAACGCCTATCGGAATAGGTTCTGGGTTTAGAACGGAGATGAATGGGAGTTATCATGCGTAAACGCTTTATTGCAGGGGCTGTGTGTCCGACGTGTCAGGCGCAGGACACGCTGGCCGTTGGACGCGAGGATGGAGTCGAGGTGGTGGTATGCGTGAAGTGCGGATATCGCCAGAGCCAGGCAGATGAACCTGCGGCGGCATCCGCCCCGCAGGCTAACGAGATCATCGGGATCTTCCGGCCTGAATGAGGGATGAGTGTCGTGATGGCATTGTCATCAACCGTCGACGTTTTTTGATTCCGGACGGTACATAGGGACATTTTTCAGCTACAATTTGCGCCAGTTTGATTTCCAACGGTAGGAGATATCATGAAAGTAGCAAAAGATCTGGTGGTCAGCCTGGCCTATCAGGTACGTACAGAAGACGGTGTGTTGGTTGATGAGTCTCCGGTGAGTGCGCCGTTGGACTATCTGCATGGTCACGGTTCCCTGATTTCTGGTCTGGAAAAAGCGTTGGAAGGCCGTGAAGCAGGCGAGAAATTCGATGTGAACATCGGTTCCAACGATGCTTACGGCAACTATGATGAGAATCTGGTTCAGCGCGTACCGAAAGATGTCTTTATGGGCGTTGACGAGTTGCAGGTTGGCATGCGTTTCCTGGCTGAGACCGATCAGGGTCCAGTGCCAGTTGAAATCACCGAAGTTGAAGACGACCACGTTGTTGTCGACGGCAACCACATGCTGGCAGGCCAAAACCTGAGCTTCAACGTTGAAGTTGTTGCTATCCGCGAAGCAACGGAAGAAGAGCTGGCGCACGGTCACGTTCACGGTGAGCACGATCATGAACACGGCGACGGCTGCTGTGGCGGTCACGGCCATGATCATGACCACGATCACGGTCACCAGCACGGTAAAGGCGGCTGCGGCGGCCACGGTGGATGCGGCTGCCACTAATTAGTCGTAGCGCATAAAAAAAACCTCAGGTTGATGACTATCACCTGAGGTTTTTTATATCTGACCTGTCTTGAGCGCCGATATCACAGGCGCAGCTTTCAATAATGCGGTGGCGGCGTTTCTTCCGACTGGGGAGCAACGAGCGACGTTTGCTGGTTGCGCAGTCTGTCTGTGAGTAGACGTACATGCTCACGCAGGCGGCTAATTTCCCGCTCGTGTTGAATAACCGTTTGGTTAAGCTCTTCTATGGTGACTTCCTGAAAAGCCTGTCGGCTTTCCAACTGTTCGAGCCGTTCTTCAAGTGCTGATGGTGACATCGGTATTCCCCTTACTTCTTGTTACCCGCGAGTTTGTCAGAAAGCGGAAACTTCTGGTAGTAAAAATGGTCGCAGTAGGGCGCAATGAACCCTCCAAAGTGGGGCATATTGTTGCCAGATGGCCTTAGGACGACACAAATGATGCCGGAAAAGCTTCCTGACGTTTTTTATCAAAGGATTGTCGAGTGCGTCGTTGTGTTGTCTTCGTCCGCACAGTTATAGTAGGCGCGAATGTATTTTAATGATGGCTGGGGCGCGTAGCTCCAGATGCTGGAGAAATGGATGAAATCACTGTTTAAAGTAACGCTGTTAGCAACAACGATGGCTCTGGCTCTGAACGCAGGCCAGGTTCTGGCGGCAGACAAGGCGCAGGCGTCTGACAATACTGCGGCAGCCAAATTCAAGAACGACGAGCAGGCAGCGGCTTATGCGTTAGGTGCATCTTTAGGGCGTTACATGGATAACTCTCTGAAAGAGCAAGAAAAATTAGGTATTAAGCTGGATAAAGATCAGCTGATTGCTGGCGTGCAGGATGCTTTTGCTGACAAGAGCAAGCTGACTGACGAAGAAATCGAGAAAACGCTGCAAGGTTTTGAAGGCAAAGTAAAAGCCGCCGCTGAAGCCAAGATGAAGCAAGATGCGAAAGATAACGCGGATAAAGGCACCAAGTATCTTGAGTCCTTCGCTAAAGAAAAAGGCGTGAAGAAAACTGAATCTGGTCTTCTGTATCAGGTTGAGAAAGAAGGTAGCGGCAACGCGCCGAAAGACAGCGATACCGTTGTGGTTAACTACAAAGGTACGCTGGTTGACGGTAGCGAGTTCGACAACTCCTACAAACGCGGTGAGCCACTTTCTTTCCGTCTGGACGGCGTGATCCCAGGCTGGACTGAAGGTCTGAAGCACGTTAAGAAAGGCGGTAAAATCAAGCTGGCTATCCCGCCTGCACTGGCCTATGGTGAAAACGGCGTGCCTGGCATTCCGGCTAACTCCACGCTGGTGTTCGACGTTGAACTGCTGGACATTAAATCCGAAGCTGATCTGAAAGCAGCGGATGATGCGAAAGCTGAAAAACCAGCAGCCGAAGAGAAAGCGGCTAAATAAGCATCGCGATAATGATGATATGACCGCAGGTTTCGGCCTGCGGTTTTTTTGCTTTAAAACGATTGTCTGCAATCTTATTCCTCTCCCCACAAACGCCTTTTAATGACGCTCATCCTCGGCAGAGTGCACGTAGTACCTTTGCTAATGTTTTGACGGCAATGTCCAGTTCATGCGGAGCGTGGGCGGCAAACCCCATGAGGAAACCGGCTTGATGCTGACCCGATGATGCATACAGTGCTGTCAGCCCGAGCAGGTCGATACCGGCCCGACGTGCGGATTCCACTGCATCGTTTTCAGGGATGTCTCGGATAAAGAGACAGGGCATCTGCATGCCTCCGGCCGGCACCCGTGGTTCCACGAAGTCAGCCAGATGCTGACGCACCAGCCGTGCCAGCACATCGCGGCGTTCCGCATAAATGGTGCGCATCGTGCGTACATAGGCGCCGAAGTGTCCTCCTTCGATAAAACGTGCCAGCGTGAGCTGCGGAATGGGGGCACTGTGCCCATCCATCAACGTGCGGGCCACGGTCATCGGGGCAACCAATTGTGGCGGCAGAACCATATAGCCGATGCGCAGGCCGGGAAAGAGCGATTTAGTGAAAGTGCCGATATAGAGGGTTCGATCGTGCGGGTCGAGCCCCTGAACGCAGGCGGTAGGTTTGCCCGCATAGTGGAACTCGCTGTCATAGTCATCTTCAATAATCCAGCTCTGGTGCTGCCAGGCCCATTCGATCACGGCCAGACGCCGATCCAGCGCCAGCGTTGCACCCGTTGGAAACTGGTGTGAGGGCGTCAGGAACACGGCTTTTGCGGGCGTATGGTGCGCATGACTTGCCTCAAGCAGGTGCTCGACCTGCAAACCATCGGCATCTAATGGGATCGGCACACACGTGAGTCCGGCCGCCTCGAATGCCTTGCGTGCGCCGTGGTACACAGGATCTTCAAGGAAGAGCCGATCGCCCGCATCCAGCAGGACATTCGCACATAGGGTTAGCGCTTGCTGGGAACTGGTTAGCACCAACACGCGATCGGGCGTGGCGCGAGCGCCCCGTTCGAGATTGACATAATCTGCGATGGCGCGCCTCAGCGCTTCCATGCCCTGCGGCGGGCTGTGCAGCAGCGCCCGTGTGCCATATTCTTTTAGTACCTGCCGTTCCAGTCGTTCCCACGTCTGGAGGGGAAAACTGCGTGTTTCCGGCACGCCGGGCGCGAACGCGCGCGGGATGATGAAATCGCGTACCCCACCATTCTGGAACATGGCGCTACCGCGTTGACTGAGTCGCAGTTCTGCTTTGCTATCTCCCGTTTTCCGGGCTTTGCCACGCCCTGGCAGACGCTTTGCCCGTTCTGATACAAAACTGCCGCTGCCGACGCGACGTTCGATAAATCCTTCCGCATGCAGCTGGCTGTAAGCTGATTCGACCGTATCGCGCGACACCCCCAGTGATGTAGCCAGCGCGCGTGAGGCGGGTAAGGATTTGCCCACATCAAGAATGCCATCAAGGATTAACTGGCGAATCGCCCGCTGGATGCGGGCGTGCAGGGGAAGGGCACCTTGCGCGGGATCGCCAATCCAGGCTTTGACCGATTCAAGCTGAGCGTGTTTGAACAATTGGTCTGCCTCTTGTCATGAAAATGGTGGGGAACATCCGGCTATTTTAAATCTATAAATACGTTTCACAATCCATTCATTCTCTTCGTCAGGAGTTAAGCTGATGTCGCTCTCTTCCGATACACCCACTCGCCACGACAGGCACGGTCGCTATCCCGAAGCTGCTACGGTTGAAGATTTCCAGTTCAATCTGGCAACGGTTCAAGCTCGTATCGAAGCGGCCTGCCACCGCGTCGGTCGCGATCCAGCCACGGTGCGATTGTTGCCAGTCAGCAAGACCAAACCCGAAAGCCGCCTGCGTATGGCCCATATGGCGGGTTGTCGGGTATTGGGCGAGAACAAAGTGCAAGAGGCGTACCGTAAATGGGAATCGATGCAGGATTTAGCCGATTTACAGTGGTCGGTCATTGGGCATCTGCAAACCAACAAGGCCAAGCTGGTGGCACGCTTCGCTACCGAATTTCAGGCGCTGGACAGCCTGCGGTTGGCTGAAGCGTTGGATCGTCGTTTGCAGGTTGAAGGACGTTCTCTGGATGTATTCGTTCAGGTGAATACCTCCGGTGAAGCCAGCAAATACGGCCTGTCTCCTGAGGATGTTCCGACTTTTATTCAGGCGCTTCCTGCATTCTCTGCGCTACGCGTGCGTGGATTTATGACGCTGGCGCTGTTCTCCAGCGAGGCCGAACGCGTGCGCCAGTGTTTTATACGGCTGCGTCAGTTGCGCGATCGGTTGCAGCAAAACCTCCCGGTCTGCATTGAGCTGGATGAATTGTCCATGGGCATGTCCGGCGATTTTGAAATAGCCATTGAGGAGGGCGCCACCGTGGTACGCGTCGGTCAGGCAATCTTTGGCGCCCGCCCGCTACCGGATAGCTACTACTGGCCTGATGACCCCCTCCCAGAATCACACGATTAAAAAAACCATGACTAACGTATAGGACGATGCCCATGTATGACGCTTCTCTTACCCTCACCGACGTCGACCCGGAACTGGCCGACGCTATCCGGCATGAAGAACGCCGGCAGGAAACTCACATTGAACTCATCGCCTCAGAGAACTATGCCAGTCCACTGGTGATGGCGATCCAGAACTCCGTGTTCACCAACAAATATGCGGAAGGCTACCCAAGCAAGCGCTACTACAGCGGCTGTGAATATGTCGACGTGGCTGAACGTCTGGCTATCGAGCGGGCCAAAGCGCTGTTTGACTGCGATTATGCTAACGTCCAGCCTCACGCTGGCGCTCAGGCTAATGCGGCCGTGTTTCTGGCATTGACTAACCCGGGTGATACCGTGATGGGCATGAATCTCGCTCAGGGCGGACATCTGACCCACGGTAACCCCTCCAACTTTTCTGGCCGTCACTACAAGATCGTCCCTTATGGGTTAGACCCTGACACAGGGCTGATCGACTACGATGAAATGGAGCATATTGCGTTGGAAACCCGGCCAAAGATGCTAATCGGAGGGTTCTCCGCCTATTCTCGCCACAAGGATTGGGCACGTATGCGCGCTATTGCTGACAAGGTGGGGGCTATCTTCTGGGTGGATATGGCTCACGTCGCCGGTTTGGTGGCTGCCGGAGAGTATCCGAATCCGCTTCCTCACGCGCATGTCGTAACCAGTACAACCCATAAGACTCTGCGCGGCCCGCGCGGCGGAATTATTTTAGCCAAAGGGCAGAGTGAGGAATTCTACAAAAAGCTTAACTCCGCTGTGTTCCCCGGTATTCAGGGCGGCCCGTTGATGCACGTTATCGCAGCCAAAGCGGTGGCATTTAAGGAAGCGCTGCGCCCTGAATTCACGGTTTATCAGCGTCAGGTCGTGGCCAACGCCCGTGCCATGGCGCGCGTCCTCCAACTTCGTGGCTACAAGATTGTCTCTGATGGTACCGACAACCATTTGATACTGATCGACCTGTCTGCCAGACCGTATACCGGTAAGGATGCCGATGCTGCACTGAGCGAGGCTTACATCACGACGAACAAGAATTCGGTGCCTAACGATCCGCGTTCCCCCTTTGTGACCTCAGGCCTGCGTATTGGAACGCCAGCCGTGACGACGCGCGGTTTTGGTGTGGCGGAATGCGAGCAACTGGCGGGATGGCTATGTGACGTACTGGATGGGCTTGGCGAAGGGAATGACGCATTAATAGCGGTACGCGATCGTGTGCGCCAGCAGGTAGTGGCGCTGTGCCGACGCTATCCGGTGTACCAATAAGACAGGTGAAGTTTGTGCACAGGGATGTGTCGTCTCTCTATTGATGAGATGTGGAGCCGCTGCTTTATTCTTCAGGCCGAATCGGGGTCTTCATCAGGTGCGGTCAGCACCACGCGGGCGAGGGCGCCGGAACCTTGCGGTCGATTACTAAGGAAAAACTGCCCATCGTGCAACTGGGCAATGCGCGTCACGATACTCAGCCCGAGGCCGATACCGCCATAGCGGCTGTCCATGCGTACAAACGCCTTACTTAATTCACCGACCTTACTTTCATCGATACCCGGCCCTTCATCTTCGACCTGCAGTTCAATATGTTGCGATGTCCCCAGACTCACGGTGATCTGGCTTGCTTCCGGGCTATAGCGGTAGGCGTTTTCTACCAGATTGCGTAGCAACAGCTGGAGCAGCGTGGCATCGCCGTGCAGCGTGATATCTTCTGGTGGTAATACCCATTTCAGCATCTGCTGACGCTTTTGCAGCATCTCGGTCAGCTCATCCTGCATGGGAAAAATGACATCTTTCAGGAACGCAACGTTTGGATGATGGCCTGCCGAAAAATCCTGTCCGACACGAGCAAGTAGCAAAAGCTGCTCCACCGTTTTCACCATTTTATCAATGCGTATGATGAGCGAGCTACAGTCAATCTGATGTTGCTGCTGGTGCAGTTCGAGGTGTAGCCGAATACCGGATAGCGGCGTGCGTAGTTCATGAGCGACATCCGCAGTAAATTGCCTGTCGCGTTTTAACGTTTCGTCCAGACGCTGGAAAAGCTGGTTGATGGTGTGGGTGACAGCGGCGACTTCTTTAATGTTGCTCTGCTGCGGCAGCGGCTCCAGGTTTTCAGCCGTGCGATCCTGTAATTCTTCCTGTAGGCGAGACAGCGGACGAGTGATCCAACTGACCGCCTGAAAGCACATGAGCAGCGTCAGGATGACCATCACCAGACTGGGGATACTGAGCGAGGCTATCGCTTCATTAATCTCTTGATCGATCTGCATGTTCTGGGCGCTGGCGCTCAGGGATTTATCAACCAACAGGCCGATCTGTTCTTCGCTTTCGTGCCAAAGCCAGAATACGCTGATCATCTGGCAGACGAGCAGGATGCCGCCCAGTGCCAGCACTAAACGGCGGCGCATACTGGTCACCGTGTCGGCATCGTCCTTCATGGTTGTTCACCTTTAGTCAGCAGATAGCCAAAGCCTCGCAGGGTTCGGATACGGTCTTTCCCTATTTTTTGACGCAGATTATGGATATGCACTTCCAGCGAATTGGAGGACGGGTCGTCGTTCCAGGCATAAATATCCTGATGCAGAACTTCTCGGTGTACTTGAGAACCGGCTTTCAACATCAGGCGGGACAGTATGGCAAATTCTTTCGGCGTCAGCACCACCGGTTTTTCGTCCAGCAACACCTGCTGGTTGTTTAAATCCAACGTAATGTTGTCGACCTGTATCCGGCTGTTGCTTGAGCCCTGATTGCGGCGAATCAGCGCGCGCACGCGCGCCTGTAATTCCGTCAGTGCGAAAGGCTTGGCGAGATAATCGTCTGCTCCGACATCCAGCCCGTTGACGCGATCGTTGACTTTATCCCGTGCCGTTAAGATGAGTACGGGATGTTGGTAGTTATTCTTACGCCAGCGTGATAACAGGGCAAGCCCGTCGTCGTCCGGTAAACCCAGATCGAGAATGACCAGGCTGTAGTGCGCGCTGCTGATGAGCGCGTCTGCTTCTTTAGCTGTGCCTGCGCAATCGCAGGCATAACCTTCATGACTCAACGCCAATAATAATCCTTCCTGCAACAACTTATCGTCTTCAACAATCAATAATTTCATGTTGCCTTGTCCCTGCACGGCTGAAGGATATCGAGCTGAGGCTGATATTCTTTCGTGGCGATAGTAAACATCCCCAGTATGGTATGGAAAAGATTATCTTGCGAATACTCCTGCTGTTTCGCGTTCTGGCGCAGGCAGGTGTCCTGAATGGCCTGCTGCTGCTGGTAACCCGGCGATAACCACATCAGCATCGGTACGTGCGTTTGCTGCTTGGGCGCAATAGAGTAGGGCATGCTGTGCAGATAGATACCGTTCTCTCCTAACGATTCGCCGTGGTCGGACAGGTAAACCAGTGAGGTATTAAATTTATCCTCATGCTGTTTCAGTAAATTGATCGCTTTATCCAGAACAAAATCGACATACAGGATCGTATTGTCATACGTGTTGGTCAGCGCTTCCTGCGTACAGGTTTGAATCTGGTTGGTATCACAGGTTGGGGTAAATTTCTTAAAGGCGTCAGGGTAGCGCTGGTAATAGCTCGGGCCGTGGCTGCCTATGGTGTGTAATACGATAATCCCGTCGTTATCGAGCTTATTGATATAGTCTTCGACGCCGTGGAATAACGCTTCATCGTGGCATTCGCCGCTGGTGCATAATCCCGGCAGTTTTAGCGATGTCACATCAACCATTGGCACACGCGTACAGACATCTTTGCAGCCGCCGTCATTTTCCTGCCAGAGCACGTTAACTTTTGCCCGTTGTAAGATATCGAGCAACCCTTCCTGATGGCTGGCTAAGCCACCATCAAAGCCCTGGCGCGGCATGTTGGAAAACATGCACGGAACGGAAACACCTGTTGATGTGCCGCACGATGAGGTGTTGTCAAAATAAACCACGTTGTCTTTCGCCAGCAGCGGGTTGGTTTCCTTCTCATAGCCACCCAGCGAAAAGTTTTGTGCCCGCGATGTCTCGCCGACGACCAGAATAACCAGATTCTTTTTTGCAGTAGGGGACGATGATGGCACTTTGTGGGCATCCAGACCAATCTGTACCAAAGGTAGATTAGCCAGCGCGGTGTGCTTATGGTAGGACAAGCTGGCCGCCACAATATTGCTGGGGGTGATCGCTTTTACCAGCTCTTTGTTATTACGCATGAACGAGGCGTAATCTTTATAAAAGAACGCTGCGACAGATAAAATGGCGAATAACGAAATAATGACGCTAAGAAAGCGCATACCAATGTAGAGCGTCGTCGGTTTGGCTGGCTTTATTTTTATCCAGACGGCGAGCGCGGCGGGAATGACACCAATAAAGAATACCCAGGCGACAAGCTGTGGCGTAAGCAGTGAAAAAGATTCGCTGGCCGTTGTCTCCACAATATTCTGAACCATGGTGCGGTCAATGATAATGCCGTAGTTCAGCATGAAGTACTGCGCGGCGGCACCGGTCAGCAGGAAGAAAACAATGACGGCCTTACGCAGGTAAGGGGCCGCCAGAAGGGTAAAAATAATATTCAGCACCGCGAAAATTACAACGGGCATGCTGAGAAAGAAAGGGATATTGATCCAGTCTGTCATGTCCAGCAGTTGCAGCGTCTGACGGTAGTAGGCGATGTTCTGGACCAGAGTAATAAAGGCAGAAAAGATCAGCACGAACGTGATGCTGCTTAGGTGTGGTCTGCCCATCGGTATTAGTTTTTTCATACACGTCTCTCGTGATTTCCATGATGGAGAGGAAAGAAGACGCTGACTCTAGCGGGATTAAATTAATACAACCTTAAGAGGTAGCCCGTTAAATTCAGGGACGCGAGAGTGGACATTTGCTAGACTATGTCCCTTGTCAATACAAAATAAAGATACCCGTCATACTTCAAGCTGCTTGTGCGTTGGCCGCCCTTACTCGCCCCAGTCACTTACCTGAGTAAGCCCCTGGGGATTTGCGTGGTTGCCGCGTTACAAGGCCATAAATGGGCCTTGCCTTAAAGGAGCAACGCAGCTCGAATTATTTAGGGGATAATGATGCTGAGGGTGGTGTCTGCCATGTCTAATTCGCTTGTATCTGGCGAATCTTATGAGCTTGATTTGCTGGATGAACGTCCTTTCAGCCAGACGGACTATGAGATCCTGAAATCGTATGAAGCGGTGGTTGATGGCTTGGCCATGTTGATTGGCGAGCACTGTGAGATTGTGTTGCACTCGCTTGAGGATCTTAAATGTTCCGCCGTGCGTATTGCGAATGGAGAACATACCGGCAGGAAGATTGGCTCGCCGATTACGGATCTTGCATTGCGTATGCTGCATGACATGGCAGGTGAAGATAGCAGCGTATCGAAGGCCTATTTTACCCGTGCCAAAAGCGGTGTGTTGATGAAGTCAGTCACGATTGCAATCCGTAATCGCGATCAGCGCGTGATTGGGCTGCTGTGCATCAACATGAATCTGGACGTCCCTTTCTCCCAGATAGTGCAGACCTTTATCCCCCCTGAAACGCATGATGCGGCATCTTCTGTTAACTTTGCATCATCGGTTGACGACCTCGTGGCACAAACGCTGGAATTTTCGATCGAAGAAGTTAATGCGGATCGCAACGTCTCTAATAATGCGAAGAATCGCCAGATCGTACTGAGCCTGTATGAGAAAGGCATCTTTGATATTAAAGATGCCATCAACCAGGTTGCAGAACGTCTCAATATCTCCAAACACACGGTCTACCTTTATATCCGTCAATTCAAAAGCGGCGACTTCAGCGGGCACGAACGTTAATGCTGAATTACTGTTTGCTGGTGACCGGCCCTGCCTATGGCACACAGCAGGCGAGCAGCGCGTTGCAGTTTGCGCAGGCGCTGTTGGCGGAGGGGCACAGCTTGAAAAGTGTGTTCTTCTATCGGGAAGGCGTGTTGAATGCCAACCAGCTGACGTCGCCCGCTAACGATGAATTTGATCTTGTACGCGCCTGGCAGCAGTTGGGCGAAACGCATCAGGTGGCGCTGAATGTCTGCGTTGCTGCGGCGCTGCGCCGAGGTGTGACCGATGCTCAGCAAGCTGCTCAGCTCAACCTTGCAGGCGCAAATCTGCAACCCGGCTTTGTGCTTAGCGGGCTGGGGGAGCTGGCGCAATCGGTGCTGACCTGCGATCGGGTTATTCAGTTTTAAGGTAGCGTTATGAAGCGAGTCGCATTTGTTTTTACGCATTCTCCACATGGGAGCGCTTCCGGGCGAGAGGGTCTGGATGCGCTATTGGCGATGTCTGCCCTGACGGAAGAAATTGGCGTATTTTTTGTCGGCGATGGTGTACTTCAACTGCTGCCACAGCAACAGCCGGACCAGATTTTGATGCGTAATTACATCGCAACGTTTGGCGTGCTGCCGCTGTACGATATCGACCGTTGCTATCTGTGCGAAGCGTCCGTGCGCCAGCGTGGGTTGAATATCGATACGGACTGGGTTTTGGATGTGGAGCTGTTAGCGCCGGAAGCCTGGCGCAGCAAACTGGCCAGCTATCATTCCATCCTTTCATTCTAGCGACGGACCTCTCCCTTTATGCTGCATACGCTCTCATGTTCCCCTTATCACGCTGATCTGGATACCCTGTTACAGGGTCTGGATGAAGGTGATGTTTTAGTCTTATTGCAGGATGGTGTTATCGCGGCTCTGGCTGGTGGAAACATTCTCCATCGTCTTCTGGATTCAGCGGTTCCTCTCTATGCGCTCCGGCCTGATGTTGTTGCGAGAGGCATGACTGAACAAATTTCAAACAGTGTAGTGCTCATTGACTATAATGAATTTGTTCAACTGACAGTGGAGCACCCGCAGCAACTCGCGTGGTAACGCCGAATTTTTGTATATTTCTTGACTCCTTCCACTGCCAGCCCTAAAATTCCGCGTCCTCATACTTTGCCTTGCGCAAACATGAGACGATTTATTACGTGTTTACGAAGCAAAACCCAGGAGCTTTTTTAATGGCAACAATTAACCAGCTGGTACGCAAACCACGCTCCCTGAAGGCTGCTAAAAGCAACGTTCCGGCGCTGGAAGCATGCCCGCAGAAACGTGGCGTATGTACTCGTGTATATACTACCACCCCTAAAAAACCGAACTCCGCACTGCGTAAAGTATGCCGTGTTCGTTTAACTAACGGTTTTGAAGTTACCTCCTATATCGGTGGTGAAGGTCATAACCTGCAGGAGCACTCCGTGATCCTGATCCGTGGCGGTCGTGTTAAAGACCTGCCAGGTGTGCGTTACCACACCGTTCGTGGCGCGCTGGACTGCTCAGGTGTTAAAGACCGTAAGCAATCCCGTTCCAAATACGGCGTGAAGAAGCCAAAGGCTTAATGGTTCTCCGTTAAGTAAGGCCAAACGTTTTAACTTAAATGTCAAACTAAACTCGTAGAGTTTTGGACAATCCTGAATTAACAACGGAGTATTTCCATGCCACGTCGTCGCGTCATTGGTCAACGTAAAATTCTGCCGGATCCTAAGTTCGGATCAGAACTGCTGGCCAAATTTGTAAACATCCTGATGGTAGATGGTAAAAAATCTACTGCTGAAGCAATCGTCTATACCGCGCTGGAGACCCTGGCTCAGCGTTCTGGTAAAGATCATCTGGAAGCTTTTGAAGTAGCTCTGGACAACGTTCGCCCGACTGTCGAAGTTAAGTCGCGCCGCGTTGGTGGTTCTACTTATCAGGTACCAGTAGAAGTCCGTCCGGTTCGTCGTAATGCTCTGGCAATGCGTTGGATCGTAGAAGCTGCTCGTAAACGCGGTGATAAATCTATGGCTCTGCGCCTGGCGAACGAACTTTCTGATGCAGCAGAAAACAAAGGTACTGCTGTTAAGAAACGTGAAGACGTTCACCGTATGGCTGAAGCCAACAAGGCGTTCGCTCACTACCGTTGGTAATCCCTTCGTTGTAGTAATGCTAACCAAGCGGGCGCTAAAAATAGCCAACCCGCTTGGGTTAACTAAATTGAACGCCCTAGTATATAGAGGATACAAATGGCTCGTACAACACCCATCGCACGCTACCGTAACATCGGTATCAGTGCGCACATCGACGCCGGTAAAACCACTACTACCGAACGTATTCTGTTCTACACTGGTGTAAACCATAAAATCGGTGAAGTTCATGACGGCGCGGCTACCATGGACTGGATGGAGCAGGAGCAGGAGCGTGGTATTACTATCACTTCCGCAGCGACTACTGCATTCTGGTCTGGTATGGCTAAGCAGTATGAACCGCATCGCGTAAACATCATCGACACCCCGGGACACGTTGACTTCACTATCGAAGTAGAACGTTCCATGCGTGTACTTGATGGTGCGGTAATGGTTTACTGCGCAGTTGGTGGTGTTCAGCCACAGTCTGAAACTGTATGGCGTCAGGCAAACAAATATAAAGTTCCACGCATTGCGTTCGTTAACAAAATGGACCGCATGGGTGCTAACTTCCTGAAAGTTGTTGGTCAGATCAAATCCCGTCTGGGCGCGAACCCTGTTCCGTTGCAGTTGGCGATTGGTGCTGAAGAAGGTTTCACCGGTGTTGTTGACCTGGTGAAAATGAAAGCCATCAACTGGAACGATGCCGATCAGGGCGTGACCTTCGAATACGAAGATATCCCGGCTGATATGCAGGACCTGGCTGACGAATGGCACCAGAACCTGATCGAGTCCGCAGCTGAAGCTTCTGAAGAGCTGATGGAAAAATACCTGGGTGGCGAAGAACTGACTGAAGAAGAGATCAAAAAAGCTCTGCGTCAGCGTGTTCTGAACAACGAAATCATCCTGGTAACCTGTGGTTCTGCATTTAAGAACAAAGGTGTTCAGGCGATGCTGGATGCGGTAGTTGATTACCTGCCATCCCCAGTTGACGTACCTGCGATCAACGGTATTTTGGATGACGGTAAAGACACGCCGGCTGAGCGTCACGCAAGTGATGACGAGCCGTTTGCTGCGCTGGCGTTCAAAATCGCTACCGACCCGTTTGTGGGTAACCTGACGTTCTTCCGCGTGTACTCTGGTGTTGTTAACTCCGGTGATACCGTACTGAACCCAGTTAAATCAGCACGTGAACGTTTTGGTCGTATCGTTCAGATGCACGCTAACAAGCGTGAAGAGATCAAAGAAGTTCGTGCAGGCGATATCGCTGCTGCTATCGGTCTGAAAGATGTAACGACGGGTGACACACTGTGTGATCCAGATAACGTCATCATTCTGGAGCGTATGGAATTCCCTGAGCCGGTAATTTCCATCGCGGTAGAACCAAAAACCAAAGCTGACCAAGAAAAAATGGGTCTGGCATTGGGCCGTCTGGCTAAAGAAGACCCGTCTTTCCGTGTATGGACTGACGAAGAATCTAACCAGACTATCATCGCTGGTATGGGTGAATTGCACCTCGATATCATCGTTGACCGTATGAAGCGTGAATTCAACGTTGAAGCGAACGTGGGTAAACCACAGGTTGCTTATCGTGAAGCGATTCGTGCGAAAGTTACCGATATCGAAGGTAAACACGCCAAACAGTCTGGTGGTCGTGGTCAGTATGGTCATGTTGTTATCGACATGTACCCACTGGAGCCGGGCTCAAACCCGAAAGGTTACGAGTTCATCAACGACATCAAAGGTGGTGTAATTCCTGGCGAATACATCCCTGCCGTTGATAAAGGCATTCAGGAACAGCTGAAAGCGGGTCCTCTGGCTGGTTACCCAGTGGTTGATCTCGGTGTGCGTCTGCACTTCGGTTCTTTCCATGACGTTGACTCCTCTGAACTGGCGTTTAAACTGGCTGCTTCTATCGCCTTTAAAGATGGCTTTAAGAAAGCAAAACCTGTTCTGCTTGAGCCGATCATGAAGGTTGAAGTTGAAACGCCGGAAGAGAACACTGGTGACGTTATCGGTGACCTTAGCCGTCGTCGTGGTATGCTGCGCGGTCAGGAATCCAACGTTACTGGCGTTGTGATTCACGCTGAAGTTCCGTTGTCTGAAATGTTCGGATACGCAACTCAACTGCGTTCTCTGACCAAAGGCCGTGCTTCTTACTCCATGGAGTTCCTGAAGTACGATGATGCGCCTAACAACGTTGCTCAGGCCGTAATTGAAGCCCGTGGTAAATAAGCCTCAGGGTTAAAACAAAATCCCGTGCTCTCTCCATAGGGGGAGAGCATTTGAGTAAGGAATATCGCCGTGTCTAAAGAAAAATTTGAACGTACAAAACCCCACGTTAACGTCGGTACTATCGGCCACGTTGACCATGGTAAAACTACTCTGACTGCTGCAATCACTACCGTTCTGGCTAAAACCTACGGTGGTAACGCGCGTGCATTCGACCAGATCGATAACGCGCCAGAAGAAAAAGCACGTGGTATCACCATCAACACGTCTCACGTTGAATACGATACCCCGTCTCGCCACTACGCGCACGTTGACTGCCCAGGACACGCCGACTATGTGAAAAACATGATCACCGGTGCTGCCCAGATGGACGGCGCGATCCTGGTTGTTGCTGCGACTGACGGCCCAATGCCTCAGACTCGTGAGCACATCCTGCTGGGTCGTCAGGTTGGCGTTCCTTTCATCATCGTGTTCCTGAACAAATGTGACATGGTTGATGACGAAGAGCTGCTGGAACTGGTTGAGATGGAAGTGCGTGAGCTGCTGTCTCAGTACGACTTCCCAGGCGACGACACGCCAGTCGTTCGTGGTTCTGCGCTGAAAGCGCTGGAAGGCGAAGCTGAGTGGGAAGCAAAAATCATCGAACTGGCAGAGCACCTGGATTCTTATATCCCAGAACCAGAGCGTGCCATTGACAAGCCGTTCCTGCTGCCAATCGAAGACGTATTCTCTATCTCTGGCCGTGGTACCGTTGTTACCGGTCGTGTAGAGCGCGGTATCGTTAAAGTCGGTGAAGAAGTTGAAATCGTGGGTATCAAAGACACCGCGAAATCTACCTGTACTGGCGTAGAAATGTTCCGCAAACTGCTGGACGAAGGTCGTGCAGGTGAGAACGTTGGTGTTCTGCTGCGTGGTATCAAGCGTGAAGAAATCGAGCGTGGTCAGGTACTGGCTAAGCCGGGTTCAATCAAGCCACACACCAAGTTCGAATCAGAAGTGTATATCCTGAGCAAGGATGAAGGCGGCCGTCATACCCCGTTCTTCAAAGGCTACCGTCCTCAGTTCTACTTCCGTACAACTGACGTAACGGGCACCATCGAACTGCCAGAAGGCGTAGAGATGGTAATGCCGGGCGACAACATCAAAATGGTTGTTACCCTGATCCACCCAATCGCGATGGATGACGGTTTGCGTTTCGCAATCCGTGAAGGCGGCCGTACAGTAGGCGCGGGCGTTGTTGCTAAAGTTATCGCTTAATCGCTGATAAGCTTAATGCATGAAAAAGGCACTTCGGTGCCTTTTTTTATGGCGGAGATTCAGAGCTACACCCGTCGTATCGTCGTAAGCAACATTGAAAATTGCTTCCGGCTATTTTTTACATCTGAACGATCAGATGTAAATTGAAATAAAAACAATTCTTATTTACAATGACTCGATTGGTTAAAAAATCGCTAGGAGCGGTTTCAAATACCGTTGCAGTGTTCCGAAAGGTAGCGTGAAAGACACTCGCGATAACAATGAGTCATTCTGGTATGTATGTTTGTTTGTGCAACGCAATTTCTGACAAAACTATTCGTAATGCTGTTCGTCAGCACCAGCCTCAATCTATGCAGCAACTACGCAAACTCGTTCCTATTGGGACAGACTGTGGTAAATGCATTCGTCAGGCGCGTGTCATTTTCGAGGAAGAGCAAGCTAAAATTCCTGACATGTATGAAGTAGCATAAAATGTAGGGTCGTTTTTTTGACTCTCTGCTTACCGGTTCTACACTTTAAGAACTGGAGCGGAGGAGCATGTCATGAAAGGCGATAAAAAAGTCATTACATACCTGAATAAGTTATTGGGCAACGAGCTGGTAGCCATTAACCAATATTTTCTTCATGCCCGCATGTTTAAAAACTGGGGCTTAACCCGTCTTAACGATCACGAATATCATGAGTCTATTGACGAAATGAAGCACGCAGATCGCTACATTGAACGTATCCTGTTTCTTGAAGGCATTCCGAATTTACAGGATTTGGGTAAGTTAAATATTGGTGAAGATGTCGAAGAGATTTTACGTTCTGATCTTCAACTTGAGTTGGATGGCGCAAAGAATCTGCGCGAGGCGATTGCCTATGCCGATTCGGTGCATGACTACGTCAGCAGGGATTTAATGATAGAAATTCTTGCTGATGAAGAAGGGCACATCGACTGGTTAGAAACTGAGTTGGATTTGATTTCACGCCTTGGTATACAAAACTATCTTCAAGCTCAGTTGAAAGCTGAGTAACATGGCATCATAAATCTCTTATGTGCCCTATAGCCTAACTCCGGCCGGACTCAGACACATCGCTCCGGCCGCGTTTAAAATCATTTTATCCTGCTTATTGCTTCCTCAGCCAATTTGCGTATAATGCGCGAGCTTACCAAAACAAGGTAAGCCTGATTCAATCAGAATCAGGGGTTAATATTCATTTATTGACCAAAACAATACTCCCGATATGGGGGTTATGTGCTAACGATTACACTCCCCCATCAATCGAAATGGGTGTGAGGAGTAATTATTTACGTTTATAAATAATTGGAGCTCTGGTCTCATGCAGAACCAAAGAATCCGTATCCGCCTGAAAGCGTTTGATCATCGTTTGATTGATCAATCAACTGCGGAAATCGTCGAGACTGCTAAGCGCACTGGTGCGCAAGTACGTGGTCCGATCCCGCTGCCGACCCGCAAAGAGCGCTTTACCGTTCTGATTTCTCCGCACGTCAATAAAGATGCGCGCGATCAGTACGAGATTCGCACTCACAAGCGTCTGGTTGACATCGTTGAGCCAACCGAGAAAACCGTTGATGCTCTGATGCGTCTGGATCTGGCTGCTGGTGTAGACGTGCAGATCAGCCTGGGTTAATCAGGTCATTGAGCGATTGAGAGGTTGAAACAATGATTGGTTTAGTCGGTAAAAAAGTGGGTATGACCCGTATCTTCACTGAAGATGGCGTATCTATCCCTGTAACCGTTATCGAAATTGAAGCAAACCGCGTCACTCAGGTTAAAGACCTGGCTAACGACGGTTACCGCGCTGTGCAAGTAACTACTGGTGCTAAAAAAGCAAACCGTGTTACCAAGCCAGAAGCAGGTCACTTTGCTAAAGCTGGCGTAGAAGCTGGCCGTACTCTGCGTGAATTCCGTCTGTCTGAAGGCGAAGAGTTCACTGTAGGTCAGAGCATCAGTGTTGAAATTTTCGCGGACGTTAAAAAAGTAGACGTTACTGGTACATCTAAAGGTAAAGGTTTTGCCGGCACAGTTAAGCGCTGGAACTTCCGTACTCAGGATGCTACTCACGGTAACTCCTTGTCCCACCGCGTTCCGGGTTCTATCGGTCAGAACCAGACTCCGGGCAAAGTGTTCAAAGGCAAGAAAATGGCAGGCCAGCTGGGTAACGAACGTGTAACTGTTCAGAGCCTGGACGTAGTGCGTGTTGACGCTGAGCGCAACCTGCTGCTGGTTAAAGGTGCTGTACCGGGAGCTACCGGTAGCGACCTGATCGTTAAACCAGCTGTGAAGGCGTGAGGAGATAGCAATGGAATTAGTATTGAAAGACGCGCAAAGCGCGCTGACTGTTTCCGAAACTACCTTCGGTCGTGATTTCAACGAAGCGCTGGTACACCAGGTTGTTGTTGCTTATGCAGCAGGTGCCCGTCAAGGTACTCGCGCCCAGAAGACCCGTGCTGAAGTAACTGGTTCCGGTAAAAAACCTTGGCGTCAGAAAGGTACTGGCCGTGCGCGTTCTGGTTCTATTAAGAGCCCGATCTGGCGTTCCGGTGGTGTGACCTTCGCTGCTAAGCCTCAGGACCACAGTCAGAAAGTTAACAAAAAGATGTACCGCGGCGCGCTGAAAAGCATCCTGTCCGAACTGGTACGTCAAGATCGTCTGATCGTTGTCGAGAAGTTCTCTGTAGAAGCACCGAAAACTAAGTTGCTGGCTCAGAAACTGAAAGAAATGGCACTGGAAGACGTGCTGATCATTACCGGTGAACTGGATGAGAATCTGTTCCTGGCTGCGCGTAACCTGTACAAGGTTGACGTGCGTGATGCAGCTGCAATCGATCCAGTTAGCCTGATCGCCTTCGACAAAGTCGTTATGACTGCTGACGCAGTCAAGCAAGTTGAGGAGATGCTGGCATGATCCGTGAAGAACGTCTGCTGAAAGTACTGCGCGCGCCGCACGTATCTGAAAAAGCATCTACCGCGATGGAAAAAACTAACACCATCGTTCTCAAAGTTGCTAAAGACGCGACTAAAGCAGAGATCGTTGCTGCTGTCGAGAAACTGTTCGAAGTAGAAGTTAAAGACGTAAACACCCTGGTAGTTAAGGGTAAAGTTAAGCGTCACGGACAGCGTATTGGTCGTCGTAGCGACTGGAAAAAAGCTTACGTCACCCTGAAAGAAGGCCAGAATCTGGACTTCATCGGCGGCGCTGAGTAAGTCGGAGGAGAAAGACAATGGCAGTTGTTAAATGTAAACCGACATCTCCGGGTCGTCGCCACGTTGTTAAAGTGGTTAACCCTGAGCTGCACAAGGGCAAACCTTATGCCCCGTTGCTGGAAAAGAACAGCAAATCCGGTGGCCGTAACAACAATGGCCGCATCACTACCCGTCACATTGGTGGTGGTCATAAACAGCAATATCGTCTGATTGACTTTAAACGCAATAAAGATGGTATTCCTGCGGTTGTTGAGCGTCTGGAGTATGATCCGAACCGTTCCGCGAATATCGCGCTGGTTCTGTACAAAGACGGCGAACGCCGTTACATCCTGGCGCCGAAAGGCCTGAAAGCCGGCGACCAGATCCAATCTGGCGTTGATGCTGCGATTAAAGCGGGTAACACCCTGCCAATGCGTAACATTCCTGTCGGTTCAACGGTTCACAACGTAGAAATGAAACCAGGTAAAGGCGGCCAGTTGGCTCGTTCTGCTGGTGCTTACGTTCAGATCGTTGCTCGTGACGGTTCTTACGTTACCCTGCGTCTGCGTTCTGGCGAAATGCGTAAAGTCGAATCCGACTGCCGCGCTACGCTGGGCGAAGTTGGCAACGCTGAGCATATGCTGCGCGTTCTGGGTAAAGCAGGTGCTGCACGCTGGCGTGGTGTTCGTCCTACCGTTCGCGGTACGGCAATGAACCCAGTCGACCACCCACACGGTGGTGGTGAAGGTCGTAACTTTGGTAAGCACCCGGTTAGTCCGTGGGGCGTTCAGACCAAAGGTAAGAAGACCCGCAGCAACAAGCGTACTGATAAATTTATCGTACGTCGCCGTACTAAATAATCTTAGAGGATAAACCATGCCACGTTCTCTCAAGAAAGGTCCATTTATTGACCTGCACTTGCTGAAGAAGGTAGAGAAAGCGGTGGAAAGCGGTGACAAGAAGCCTTTGCGCACTTGGTCCCGTCGTTCAACGATCTTTCCAAACATGATCGGTTTGACCATCGCTGTCCATAATGGTCGTCAGCACGTACCGGTGTTTGTTTCCGATGAAATGGTCGGTCACAAACTGGGTGAATTCGCGCCGACTCGTACTTATCGCGGCCATGCGGCCGACAAAAAGGCCAAGAAGCGCTAAGGTAGGAGGAAGAGATGGAAACTATCGCTAAACATCGCCACGCTCGTTCTTCTGCTCAAAAGGTTCGCCTGGTGGCAGACCTGATTCGCGGTAAGAAAGTGTCGCAAGCTCTGGAAGTTCTGACCTATACCAACAAGAAAGCTGCTGGTCTGGTTAAAAAAGTGCTGGAGTCTGCTATTGCTAACGCAGAACACAACGATGGCGCTGACATTGATGATCTGAAAGTCGCGAAAATCTTCGTTGACGAAGGCCCAAGCATGAAGCGCATTATGCCGCGTGCTAAAGGTCGTGCGGATCGCATCCTGAAGCGTACCAGCCACATTACTGTGGTTGTGTCCGATCGCTGAGACTCTGGAGACTAGCAATGGGTCAGAAAGTACATCCTAATGGTATTCGCCTGGGTATTGTCAAACCTTGGAACTCTACCTGGTATGCGAATACCAAAGAATTCGCTGACAACCTGGACAGCGACTTTAAAGTTCGTAAATACCTGACGAAGGAACTGGAGAAGGCTTCCGTTTCCCGTATCGTTATCGAACGTCCGGCAAAAAGCATCCGTGTGACTATTCACACTGCTCGCCCGGGTATCGTGATCGGTAAGAAAGGTGAAGATGTTGAAAAACTGCGCAAAGTCGTAGCGGATATCGCTGGCGTACCTGCACAGATCAACATCGCAGAAGTTCGTAAACCTGAACTGGACGCAAAACTGGTTGCTGACAGCATCACTTCTCAGCTGGAGCGTCGTGTGATGTTCCGTCGTGCTATGAAGCGTGCGGTACAGAATGCCATGCGTCTGGGCGCTAAAGGTATTAAAGTTGAAGTAAGTGGCCGTCTTGGCGGCGCTGAAATCGCGCGTACCGAATGGTACCGTGAGGGTCGTGTTCCGTTGCATACACTGCGTGCGGATATCGACTACAACACCTCCGAAGCGCACACCACTTATGGTGTTATCGGTGTGAAAGTGTGGATCTTCAAAGGTGAGATCCTGGGTGGTATGGCTGCCGTTGAACAACCGGAAAAACCGGCTGCTCAACCTAAAAAGCAGCAGCGTAAAGGCCGCAAGTAAGGAGAGTCGCTGATGTTACAACCAAAGCGTACAAAATTCCGTAAGGTGCACAAGGGCCGCAACCGTGGTCTGGCGCAGGGTACGGATGTTAGCTTCGGCACTTTCGGTCTGAAAGCTGTTGGCCGCGGTCGCCTGACTGCTCGTCAAATCGAAGCTGCACGTCGTGCCATGACCCGTGCTGTTAAGCGTCAAGGTAAGATCTGGATCCGTGTATTCCCGGACAAACCGATCACCGAGAAACCGCTTGAAGTTCGTATGGGTAAAGGTAAAGGTAACGTGGAATATTGGGTTGCCTTGATTCAGCCAGGTAAAGTCCTGTACGAAATGGACGGTGTGCCGGAAGAGTTAGCCCGTGAGGCATTCCAACTGGCAGCAGCGAAACTGCCTATCAAAACCACCTTTGTAACTAAGACGGTGATGTAATGAAAGCAAATGAGCTGCGTGAAAAAAGCGTCGAAGAGCTGAACACTGAACTGCTCGGCCTGCTGCGCGAGCAATTTAACCTGCGTATGCAGGCTGCCAGTGGTCAGTTGCAACAGACTCACCTGGTAAAACAAGTGCGTCACAATATTGCACGTGTTAAGACTTTACTGACTGAGAAGGCGGGTGCGTAATGACCGATAAAATCCGTACTCTGCAAGGTCGTGTTGTAAGCGACAAAATGGAGAAATCCATGGTTGTTGCTATCGAACGTTTTGTGAAACACCCGCTTTACGGTAAATTCATCAAGCGTACGACTAAGCTGCACGTACATGACGAGAACAATGAATGCGGTATCGGTGACGTGGTTGAAATCCGCGAATGCCGTCCGCTGTCCAAAACTAAGTCTTGGACACTTGTTCGCGTTGTAGAGAAAGCGATTCTGTAATAAAGTAGCGCTCTTCTCTTATGATAAACGGCTCTGCAAAGGGCCGTTTATTTTTTCTACCCATACCAAGGAAGCGGTGTTATAATGCTGCGCCCTCAATTATGGGGTATTTAATGGCCCGAAAGGGTCCTAAAGTAGTAGTTGACATTAGCGGAGCACTAAAATGATCCAAGAACAGACTATGCTGAATGTGGCCGATAATTCCGGTGCACGTCGCGTAATGTGTATCAAGGTTCTAGGTGGCTCGCACCGTCGCTACGCAGGCGTCGGCGATATCATCAAAATTACCATCAAGGAAGCAATTCCTCGCGGTAAGGTGAAAAAAGGCGATGTTCTGAAGGCGGTAGTGGTGCGCACCAAGAAGGGTGTTCGTCGCCCGGACGGTTCTGTCATTCGCTTCGATGGCAATGCTTGCGTTATTTTAAACAATAACAGCGAACAGCCTATCGGTACGCGTATTTTTGGGCCGGTAACTCGTGAACTGCGTAATGAGAAGTTCATGAAAATTATCTCTCTGGCACCAGAAGTACTTTAAGGAGCGAATCATGGCAGCGAAAATCCGTCGTGATGACGAAGTTATCGTGCTAACCGGCAAAGATAAAGGTAAGCGCGGTAAAGTAAAAAATGTCCTGTCTGCTAGTAAGGTCATTGTTGAAGGTATTAACCTGGTTAAAAAACATCAGAAGCCGGTTCCGGCCCTGAACCAACCAGGCGGCATCGTTGAAAAAGAAGCTGCAATTCAAGTTTCTAACGTTGCAATCTTCAATGCGGCAACTGGTAAGGCTGACCGTGTAGGCTTTAGATTCGAAGACGGCAAAAAAGTCCGTTTCTTTAAATCTAACAGCGAAACTATCAAGTAATTTGGAGTAGTACGATGGCGAAACTGCATGATTACTACAAAGACGAAGTAGTTAAAAAACTCATGACTGAGTTTAACTACAATTCTGTCATGCAAGTCCCTCGGGTCGAGAAGATCACCCTGAATATGGGTGTTGGTGAAGCGATCGCTGACAAGAAACTGCTGGATAACGCAGCAGCTGATCTGGCAGCAATCTCCGGTCAAAAACCGTTGATCACCAAAGCACGCAAATCTGTTGCAGGCTTCAAAATCCGTCAGGGCTATCCGATCGGCTGTAAAGTAACTCTGCGTGGCGAACGCATGTGGGAGTTCCTTGAGCGTCTGATTTCCATTGCTGTACCGCGTATTCGTGACTTCCGTGGCTTGTCTGCCAAGTCATTCGATGGTCGTGGTAACTACAGCATGGGTGTGCGTGAGCAGATCATCTTCCCGGAAATCGACTACGATAAAGTCGATCGCGTTCGTGGTTTGGACATTACCATTACCACTACTGCGAAATCCGATGATGAAGGCCGTGCGCTGTTGGCCGCCTTTAACTTCCCATTCCGCAAGTAAGGTAGGGTTACTAATGGCTAAGCAATCCATGAAAGCACGCGAAGTTGTTCGTGTGAAACTGGCTGAAAAATACCGCGCTAAACGCGAGGAATTGAAAGCTATCATCTCTGGTGTGAACTCATCCGACGAAGATCGTTGGGATGCGGTTCTTAAGCTGCAGACTCTGCCGCGTGATTCCAGCCCGTCTCGTCAGCGTAATCGCTGCCGCCAAACTGGTCGTCCGCACGCTTTCCTGCGGAAGTTCGGGTTGAGCCGTATCAAGGTCCGTGAAGCCGCTATGCGCGGTGAAATTCCGGGTCTGAAAAAGGCTAGCTGGTAATTGTCACCAATTGAATCACGGGAGTAAAGACAGATGAGCATGCAAGATCCGATCGCGGATATGCTGACCCGTATCCGTAACGGTCAAGCCGCGAACAAAGTTGCGGTCACCATGCCTTCCTCCAAGCTGAAAGTGGCAATTGCCAACGTGCTGAAGGAAGAAGGTTATATTGAAGATTTCAAAATCGAAGGCGACACCAAGCCAGTTCTGGAATTAGAACTTAAATATTTCCAGGGCAAGGCTGTGGTAGAAAGCATTCAGCGAGTAAGCCGTCCAGGTCTGCGCATCTATAAAAGAAAAGATGAGCTGCCAAAAGTTATGGCCGGTTTGGGTATCGCAGTTGTTTCTACCTCTAAAGGTGTTATGACTGATCGTGCAGCTCGCCAGGCTGGTCTTGGTGGCGAGATTATCTGCTACGTAGCTTAATCGGGAGGAAAAATGTCTCGTGTTGCAAAAGCACCCGTCGTCATTCCTGCCGGCGTAGAGGTAAAACTCAACGGTCAGGATATTTCGATTAAGGGTAAAAACGGCGAGCTGAGTCGTAAGATCCACGATGCTGTTGAAGTGAAACAAGCTGACAACGCTCTGACTTTCGCCCCGCGCGAAGGTTTCGTTGACGGATGGGCCCAAGCGGGCACCACTCGCGCTCTGTTGAACGCAATGGTTATCGGTGTTACCGAAGGCTTCACTAAGAAGCTGCAACTGGTTGGTGTTGGTTACCGTGCTGCTGTTAAAGGCAATGTGGTTAACCTGTCTCTTGGGTTCTCGCACCCAGTAGATCACGCACTGCCGGCAGGTATTACTGCAGAATGCCCAAGCCAAACTGAAATCGTACTGAAAGGTGCTGATAAGCAGGTTATTGGTCAGGTTGCTGCGGAATTACGCGCCTACCGTCGTCCTGAGCCTTACAAAGGCAAGGGTGTCCGTTACGCCGACGAAGTCGTGCGTACCAAAGAGGCTAAGAAGAAGTAAGGTAACACTATGGATAAGAAAGCAGCTCGTATCCGTCGTGCGACCCGCGCACGCCGCAAGCTCCAGGAACTGGGTGCGACGCGTCTGGTGGTACATCGTACTCCACGCCATATTTATGCGCAGGTCATTGCACCGAACGGTTCTGAAGTCCTGGTAGCCGCTTCTACTGTAGAAAAAGCTATCGCTGAACAACTGAAGTCTACCGGTAATAAAGACGCAGCAAGTGCAATAGGTAAAGCTATTGCAGAACGCGCGTTAGAAAAAGGCATCAAAGATGTCTCTTTCGACCGTTCCGGTTTCCAATATCATGGTCGAGTCCAAGCACTGGCAGATGCTGCCCGTGAAGCTGGCCTTCAGTTCTAAGGTAGAGGTGTAAGATGGCTCACATCGAGAAACAAGCTGGCGAACTGCAGGAAAAGCTGATCGCGGTAAATCGCGTATCTAAAACCGTTAAAGGTGGTCGTATTTTCAGCTTCACCGCACTGACTGTAGTGGGTGATGGCAACGGCCGCGTTGGTTTTGGTTACGGTAAAGCTCGCGAAGTTCCAGCAGCGATCCAGAAAGCGATGGAAAAAGCCCGTCGCAATATGATGAATGTCGCGCTGAACAACGGCACCCTGCAGCACCCAGTTAAAGGTGCTCACACGGGTTCTCGTGTGTTCATGCAGCCAGCTTCCGAAGGTACCGGTATTATCGCCGGTGGTGCAATGCGCGCCGTTTTGGAAGTTGCAGGGGTTCACAACGTATTGGCTAAAGCCTATGGTTCCACTAACCCAATTAACGTGGTTCGTGCAACGATTGATGGTTTGGCCAACATGAAGTCCCCGGAAATGGTCGCTGCCAAGCGTGGTAAATCCGTTGAAGAAATTCTGGGGTAATGACCGTGGCAAAGACTATTAAAATCACTCAAACCCGTAGTGCAATCGGTCGTCTGCCGAAACATAAGGCGACACTGCTTGGCCTGGGTCTGCGTCGTATTGGTCATACTGTTGAACGTGAGGATACTCCTGCGGTTCGTGGTATGGTCAACGCGGTTTCCTACATGGTTAAAGTGGAGGAGTAACAGATGCGTTTAAATACTCTGTCTCCGGCCGAAGGTGCTAAACACGCACCGAAGCGTTTAGGTCGTGGTATCGGTTCTGGCCTGGGCAAAACTGGCGGTCGTGGTCACAAAGGTCAGAAATCTCGTTCTGGCGGTGGCGTACGTCGTGGTTTTGAAGGTGGTCAGATGCCTTTATACCGTCGTCTGCCGAAATTCGGTTTTACTTCTCGTAAAGCGATGATCACATCAGAAGTTCGTCTGTCTGATCTTGCTAAAGTAGAAGGCGACGTAGTTGACCTGAATACGCTGAAAGCCGCTAATGTTATTGGCATTCAGATTGAATTCGCGAAAGTGATTCTGTCTGGTGAAGTTGCTCGTCCGGTAACGATTCGTGGTCTGCGTGTCACTAAAGGTGCTCGTGCTGCTATCGAAGCTGCTGGCGGTAAAATTGAGGAATAAGTAGCAGATGGCCAAACAACCAGGATTAGATTTTCAGAGTGCTAAAGGCGGAGTTGGTGAACTGAAGCGCAGACTTTTGTTTGTTATCGGTGCGCTAATTGTTTTCCGTATTGGCTCTTTTATTCCGATTCCTGGTATTGATGCCACTGTGCTTGCCAAATTGCTTGAACAGCAGCGAGGCACCATCATTGAAATGTTTAACATGTTCTCTGGTGGTGCTCTCAGCCGTGCTTCTATCTTTGCTCTGGGTATTATGCCGTATATTTCGGCGTCGATTATTATCCAATTGCTGACGGTGGTTCATCCTGCGTTGGCTGAAATAAAGAAAGAAGGGGAAGCTGGCCGTCGTAAGATAAGCCAGTATACCCGCTACGGTACCTTGGTATTGGCTATATTCCAGTCGATCGGTATTGCTACTGGTCTGCCGAATATGCCTGGAATGCAAGACTTGGTGATAAATCCGGGTTTTGCTTTCTACTTTACCGCTGTTGTGAGCCTGGTTACTGGGACAATGTTCCTGATGTGGCTGGGAGAACAGATTACTGAGCGTGGTATCGGTAACGGTATCTCGATCATAATCTTCGCTGGTATTGTTGCGGGTCTACCGCCGGCCATTGGCCATACCATCGAGCAAGCTCGGCAAGGCGACCTGCACTTCCTCCTGTTGCTGTTGGTTGCAGTTTTAGTGTTTGCAGTAACCTTCTTCGTTGTTTTCATTGAGCGTGGTCAACGTCGTATCGTCGTTAATTATGCAAAACGTCAACAAGGTCGTCGTGTTTATGCAGCACAGAGTACGCATTTACCGCTGAAGGTGAATATGGCTGGGGTTATTCCCGCAATCTTCGCTTCCAGTATTATTCTGTTCCCTGCCACGATTGCATCCTGGTTTGGGGGCGGTACCGGTTGGAACTGGCTGACAACTATTTCGCTGTATTTGCAGCCCGGACAACCGCTTTATGTGTTACTCTATGCGTCTGCAATCATCTTCTTCTGTTTCTTCTACACTGCGTTGGTTTTCAACCCGCGTGAAACAGCAGATAACCTGAAGAAGTCCGGTGCATTCGTGCCAGGAATTCGTCCGGGAGAGCAAACGGCGAAATATATCGATAAAGTGATGACTCGCCTGACTCTGATTGGTGCGATGTATATTACTTTTATCTGCCTGATCCCGGAGTTTATGCGTGACGCAATGAAAGTACCTTTCTATTTCGGGGGTACATCTTTATTGATCGTTGTTGTCGTCATCATGGACTTTATGGCTCAAGTGCAAACTCTGATGATGTCGAGTCAATATGAGTCTGCATTGAAGAAAGCAAACCTGAAAGGCTATAACCGTTAATTAGGTGAGCTTGAGAAGTTACGGAGAGTAAAAATGAAAGTTCGTGCTTCCGTCAAGAAATTATGTCGTAACTGTAAGATTGTTAAGCGTAACGGTGTCGTTCGTGTGATCTGCAGTGCCGAACCGAAGCATAAACAGCGTCAAGGCTGATTATCTCGCATATTTTTCTTGCAAAGTTGGATTGAGCTGGCTAGATTAGCCAGCCAATCTTTTGTATGTAACTGCAACATTATTTGAGTATCCTGAAAACGGGCTTTTCAGAATGGTGTTGCTGTATAAAATTGTAGGAGTGCATAGTGGCCCGTATAGCAGGCATTAACATTCCTGATCATAAACATACCGTTATTGCGTTAACGTCGATTTTCGGTATCGGTAAAACCCGTTCGCAGGCTATTTGTGCTGCAACAGGTATTGCCGAAGATGTTAAGATCAGTGAGCTGTCTGAAGAGCAAATCGATAAGCTGCGTGACGAAGTTGCCAAGTTTGTTGTAGAAGGTGATCTGCGTCGTGAAGTTACCCTGAGCATCAAGCGTCTTATGGACCTTGGTACTTATCGTGGTTTGCGTCATCGTCGTGGTCTGCCGGTTCGCGGTCAGCGTACCAAGACTAACGCCCGTACCCGTAAGGGTCCGCGCAAACCGATCAAGAAATAATCGGGGTGATTGAATAATGGCAAAGGCACCTATTCGTGCACGTAAGCGTGTAAGAAAGCAAGTCTCTGACGGTGTGGCTCATATCCATGCTTCTTTCAACAACACCATCGTAACCATTACTGATCGTCAGGGTAATGCGCTGGGTTGGGCAACTGCCGGTGGTTCCGGCTTCCGTGGTTCTCGTAAATCTACGCCGTTCGCTGCTCAGGTAGCCGCAGAACGTTGCGCAGAGGCCGTGAAAGAGTACGGTATTAAGAACCTGGAAGTTATGGTTAAAGGACCTGGTCCGGGCCGTGAGTCTACTATCCGCGCATTGAACGCGGCTGGTTTCCGCATCACTAATATTACTGATGTGACTCCGATCCCTCATAACGGTTGTCGTCCGCCGAAAAAGCGCCGCGTATAACGCCGCTTTTAGGATTGTTGGAGAAAGAAAATGGCAAGATATTTGGGTCCTAAGCTCAAGCTGAGCCGTCGTGAAGGCACCGACCTGTTCCTGAAGTCTGGTGTTCGTGCGATCGATTCCAAGTGTAAAATTGAACAAGCTCCTGGCCAGCACGGTGCGCGTAAACCGCGTCTGTCTGACTATGGTGTACAGTTGCGTGAAAAGCAAAAAGTTCGCCGTATCTACGGTGTTCTGGAGCGTCAGTTCCGTAACTATTATAAAGAAGCTGCACGTCTGAAAGGCAACACAGGTGCAAACCTGCTGCAACTGCTGGAAGGTCGTCTGGATAACGTTGTTTATCGTATGGGTTTTGGTGCCACTCGTGCTGAAGCACGTCAGATGGTAAGCCACAAAGCTATCATGGTAAACGGTCGCGTTGTTAGCATCGCTTCTTATCAGGTATCCCCGAATGACGTAGTCAGCATCCGTGAGAAAGCGAAAAAGCAATCTCGCGTGAAAGCCGCTCTGGAGCTGGCTGAACAGCGTGAAAAGCCAACTTGGCTGGAAGTTGATGCTGCCAAGATGGAAGGTGTGTTCAAACGTATTCCTGAACGTACCGATCTGTCTGCGGACATTAATGAACACCTGATCGTCGAGCTTTACTCCAAGTAAAGCTTAGTACCAAAGAGAGGACACAATGCAGGGTTCTGTGACAGAGTTTCTAAAACCGCGCCTGGTTGATATCGAGCAAGTGAGTTCGACGCACGCCAAGGTGACCCTTGAGCCATTAGAGCGGGGCTTCGGCCATACTCTTGGCAACGCACTGCGCCGTATTCTGCTTTCATCCATGCCAGGTTGCGCGGTGACCGAGGTTGAGATTGATGGTGTACTGCATGAGTACAGCACCAAAGAAGGCGTACAGGAAGATATCCTGGAAATCCTGCTCAACCTGAAAGGGCTGGCGGTGAGAGTTCAAGGCAAAGATGAAGTTATTCTTACCCTGAATAAATCTGGCATTGGCCCTGTGACTGCAGCCGACATCATCCATGATGGTGATGTCGAAATCGTCAAGCCGCAGCACTTAATTTGCCATCTGACCGATGAGAACGCATCTATTAGCATGCGTATCAAAGTTCAACGTGGTCGTGGTTATGTGCCGGCATCTGCCCGTATTCATACGGAAGAAGATGAGCGCCCGATTGGTCGTCTGTTAGTTGATGCTTGCTACAGCCCTGTAGAGCGTATTGCCTACAATGTTGAAGCGGCTCGTGTAGAACAGCGTACTGACTTGGACAAGCTAGTCATCGAAATGGAAACCAATGGCACGATCGATCCTGAAGAGGCGATCCGCCGTGCGGCTACCATTCTGGCTGAACAACTTGAAGCTTTTGTTGACTTACGTGATGTTCGTCAGCCAGAAGTTAAAGAAGAGAAACCAGAATTCGATCCGATCCTGCTGCGCCCTGTTGACGATCTGGAATTGACTGTCCGCTCTGCTAACTGCCTTAAGGCAGAAGCTATCCACTACATCGGTGATCTGGTACAGCGTACCGAGGTTGAGCTGCTCAAAACGCCTAACCTGGGTAAAAAATCTCTTACTGAGATTAAAGACGTACTGGCTTCTCGTGGTCTGTCTCTGGGCATGCGCCTGGAAAACTGGCCACCGGCAAGCATTGCTGATGAGTAACCAGATCACAGGTTAAGGTTTTACTGAGAAGGATAAGGTCATGCGCCATCGTAAGAGTGGTCGTCAACTGAACCGTAACAGCAGCCATCGTCAGGCTATGTTCCGTAACATGGCTAGTTCTTTGGTTCGTCATGAAATCATCAAGACGACCCTGCCGAAAGCGAAAGAGCTGCGTCGCGTTGTTGAACCGCTGATTACTCTTGCCAAGACCGACAGCGTTGCTAATCGTCGTCTGGCATTCGCCCGTACTCGTGATAACGAGATCGTGGCAAAACTGTTTAATGAACTGGGCCCGCGTTTCGCGAGCCGTGCCGGTGGTTACACTCGTATTCTGAAGTGTGGCTTCCGTGCTGGTGACAATGCGCCGATGGCATACATCGAGCTCGTTGATCGCTCAGTCTCTCAGACAGAAGAAGTTGCTACTGCAGAGTAATCTGTAAGAGCATAAAAAAACCGGGGAAACCCGGTTTTTTTACATCTGAAATAAACTAAGCTCCATTAATGAAAACAGGTGAGAGATTGCCATGTGGTTGATTGATGAGTTAGTTGAAAAACATATCCGCAAGGCTCAGGAAGACGGTGTTTTTGACAATCTTTCAGGTTCCGGCAGCCCTTTGATTCTTGATGATGATAGTGGCATACCACAGGAACTAAGAACCGCCTATCGGCTACTCAAGAATGCTGGCTATTTACCTGTAGAACTTCAAGAAAGGAAAGACGCTTTACAACTAACCGACTTTCTTGAAACGATATCCCGTGATTCGCCTGAATACGAAAAAGCTTCTCGACGCTTGCGTATGTTGGAAATGAGCTTGCAGCAGAAAGGGATCAATACTGATTTTCTACATCAGGAATACAAAACACAGCTCAATGAAAAGTTCTAGCTGCCAGAAGAATTCTCCAGATTGCTATTCTCATCTTTCCATTTCGGCTATATACTCCGCCTGATTTATTGATACATATACAGCTTATTAACCCAACTTTCTTAGGAGTGATGATGACCACATATCGTCATAAGCGTGGGAAAATTCAGGACAACGCCATTGAGGCACTGTTACATGACCCACTGTTTCGCCAACGTATTGAAGTGAATGAAAAAGGTAAAGGAAGTTATCGTAGAAAAGAAAAACATGTGAAGAAAGGTAGTTGGGAGGCCAGTGGTAAGCAATCAAGCGATTATTTACCTCTGGCCTTTCTGCTTTTTGTGTAGCGAAAGTAAGAATTAATAAAAACTCAGTTCTTATTGTTTAGGCTGTTGTTCTTTCAATAAGTCGCGAATTTCAGCTAACAGCTTCTCTTCAGCACTAGGCTTCGGCGGTGCGGCAGGTGCATCTTCCTGCTTGCGGCGTAGCTTGTTCATGAGTTTGATTGCCATAAAGATCGCGAAAGCGACGATGACAAAGTCGAAAATATTTTGAATGAAAGCGCCATAGTTCATGACAACGGCGGGAATTTCGCCTTGGGCATCACGAAGAATTAGGCTGAATTGTTTAAAATCGACCCCGCCAATCAAAAGCCCAAGTGGCGGCATAATAATATCTGATACCAGCGAAGAGACAATTTTGCCGAAAGCAGCACCAATAATGACACCCACCGCCAAATCGACAACGTTGCCACGCATGGCAAACTCTCTGAATTCTTTGATGATGCTCATATCCATTCTCCTTGCCAAAAATATAAAGTAATTCTAACCAATAGCAGCATCTTTGCCAGATTATTCATTCGCGATGAATCTGTTCCTACATTACAAAAAGAAGGGGCTTGGTTGAAATAGTCGTTCAACATCAGGTACAAATTTTTTGTCAGCTAGGAACATGATGACATGATCGCCTTGCTCGATTTTGCTATTTGCATTGGCAATGATGACGTCATCACCGCGAACAATTGCGCCGATAGTGGTACCAGGTGGAAGCTTAATATCTTCGATCATTCTTCCGACAACTTTCGATGTGCCTTCATCACCGTGGGCGATGGCCTCGATTGCTTCGGCCACACCACGGCGCAAGGAGGATACGCTAACGATATCTGCCTTACGGACATGGCTGAGTAGCGCAGAAATTGTTGCCTGCTGTGGGGAGATAGCGACATCAATGACGCTACCCTGGACCAAATCGACATAAGCTCGACGTTGGATGAGCACCATTACTTTTTTCGCACCCATACGTTTGGCCAGCATCGCTGACATAATATTCGCTTCGTCATCATTGGTAATGGCGATGAATACATCAATCTGCTCAATATGTTCTTCGGCAAGGAGTTCCTGGTCTGAAGCATCGCCATGGAATACCACCGTATTTTGCAGAAGCTCAGCCAGCTCTGCTGCACGATCTGCATTTCGTTCTATCAACTTGATGCTGTAGTCTTTTTCTAACCGCTGGGCTAATCCTGCACCGACGTTACCTCCGCCAACGATCATGATCCTTTTATACGGTTTCTCAAGGCGCTGCAATTCGCTCATCACGGCGCGAATATGTTGGGAGGCAGCAACAAAAAACACTTCGTCGCCGGCTTCGATGATAGTGGAACCCTGTGGGCGAATTGGACGATCGTGACGGAAAATAGCCGCAACACGGGTATCTACATGGGGAATGTGTTCACGGAGAGAGGTGAGGGCATTACCAACCAATGGGCCACCATAATAGGCATTAACCGCAGCAAGACTCACTTTGCCTTCAGCAAAGTTGACGACCTGAAGCGCTCCAGGATATTCGATCAGTTTGTAGATGTTATCGATCACCAACTGTTCTGGGGAGATCAGATGATCGATGGGAACCGCTTCGGGTAAAAACAGCTGTTCTGATTCACGGATATATTCGGCAGCACGAATGCGCGCGATCCGGTTTGGTGTTTTGAAAAGAGAATAAGCGATCTGGCAGGCTACCATATTCGTTTCATCTGAATTGGTAACGGCGACCAGCATATCCGCATCTTCCGCTCCTGCTTCACGTAGCACTCGCGGATGAGAGGCATAGCCAGTAACGACACGCAGATCAAACTTATCCTGAAGCTGGCGTAACCGGTTTGCATCAGTATCAACGACAGTGATGTCATTGTTTTCACCTGCTAGATTTTCTGCCAGTGTTCCACCGACCTGACCCGCGCCAAGGATGATAATTTTCATAATAAGCCATGCCGTTTATTGATTGCTGCCTGTTGCAGACAATACTGGGTTCAATATCAGTTTTTTACCAGCTTCGCATAAAAGAAACCATCGCCACCATCAGCATGAGGGAACATCTGTATGCCTGGCATTTCGCTTGTTCCTGTATCAACCAGTTTTGCATCGGCATGACGAGTCAGGAAATCCGTAACTTGTTGGGCATTTTCTTGCGGCAGAATGGAGCAAGTGGCGTAGACCATTGTGCCGCCTGCTTTGAGATGTGGCCAAATGGCGTCAAGAATTTCTTTTTGCAGTGCAACCAACTCCTCGATATCTCTGTCCCGGCGTAGCCATTTGATATCAGGATGACGACGAATCACGCCTGTGGCGGAACAAGGAGCATCCAACAGAATACGGTCAAACATGCGCCCTTCACACCACGAATCAGGGTAACGCCCATCACCTTGTTTCACTTCTGCATGTGTTTGTAATCGCAGTAAATTTTCTTTTACCCGACTTAAACGCGTCTCGTCAATATCGACAGCGAGCACGTGAGATTTGGGTGCAGCTTCTAAAATGTGCGTTGTTTTTCCACCGGGTGCAGCGCAGAGGTCGAGGATCTGCTCGCCATTTTGTGGAGCGAGCCAATAGACGCAGCCTTGAGCAGAAGCATCCTGCACCGTTGCCCATCCTTGTGAAAATCCCGGTAATTGATCGACGGCGCAGGGAGAAGCTAGCCGTATCGCATCGGAGTATTCAGTATGAGGAAATGCTTCGATTCCCTCTTGCGCCAGTAAATTTAAGTACGCTTCCCGCGTATGGTGTAACCGATTCACGCGTAGCCACATCGGAGGACGTTGATTATTTGCCTCAACGATGCTTTGCCAGTGATTTGGATAGGCATGCTCAATACGTGCCAGCAGCCAGCTTGGATGCAGGTAGTGAGATGAGTGAGTTGCCTCACGCTGAATGAGTTCTTCTTGTTGGCGCTGGAATTGGCGCAATACGCCATTAATCAGCCCCTTGAGCTGTGGTCGTTTTAGTGCCACAGCACCTTCTACCGTTTCTGCCAGAGCCGCATGTGGCGGGATTCGAGTGTAGTGCAGTTGGTAGATGCCAACCATGATGAGGTAATGCAGCGTGCGTTGTTTGCCCGTCAGGGGCTTTGACATCAGTTGTTGAATACACCATTCCAACTGCGGTAAAACGCGTAATACGCCAAAGCAAAGCTCTTGCAAAAGTGCGCGATCTTTATCGGAGACTTCACGCTGGTGAATGGGTAATAAGGCACTGAGCGACTGTCCCTGATCCAGAACCTGCCCCACCACTTTTGCGGCAATACTGCGTAGATTGTATGAGCTTTTCATGTGTTAGCGATGACGTATACGTAAAAAGAGAGGATATACCGGCATGACGCCGGTATGAAAAATAGATTAGTCCAGTGTATTACCGGGAACGAACCACTCACGACGTGAGTTAAGCAGATCCTGTGCACTCATTACTTTTTTGCCTGCAGGCTGCAATTCCTGAATATTCAAGATACCCGCAGCTGTTGCCACCTGAATACCCTGTTTATCTGCCTGAAGGATGGTTCCGGGCAATGAGCCATGTGCTGTGGTCATGACTCCCGCTTTCCAGACCTTCACCGGTTGTTCATCTACCATGAAATAACTGACTGGCCAGGGATTGAAAGCACGAATACAACGCTCAAGCTGCTCAGCAGATAACTGCCAGTTTAGGCGAGCTTCTTCTTTGCTGAGCTTTTCTGCATAGGTGGCAAGGGCGTCATTTTGTGCTTCAGCGACAGCGCTGCCATCAGCAAGTTGTTCCAGCGTTTCCAATAAGCCACGCGGTCCCAGCTCAGCAAGTTTATCGTACAACGTTGCGCTGGTATCTTGAGGCAGGATGGGGCACGAAATTTTGTGCAGCATTGCGCCCGTATCGAGTCCGACATCCATTTGCATGATCGTCACACCGGTTTCGCTATCCCCAGCCCATAGTGCACGCTGAATGGGCGCCGCACCACGCCAGAGAGGCAACAGGGAGCCGTGGACATTAATGCAGCCAAGGCGCGGCATGGATAATACGGGCTGCGGCAGAATTAAGCCGTAGGCGACAACGACCATAACATCGGCATTTAGCGCCTGAACCATCGCCTGATTCTCTGCCGGTCGCAGAGATTTAGGCTGAAAAACGGGGATGCTATGTTGCTCTGCCAGTACTTTTACCGGACTGGAGGTGAGCTTGTTGCCCCTGCCTGCTGGGCGATCGGGCTGGGTGAAAACGCCAACGACCTCATGCCCTGATGATAAAAGCGCGTCAAGGTGACGCGCTGCAAAGTCAGGGGTGCCGGCAAAGATTATGCGTAAAGAATCAGACACGGTGCTTCCTGTCAGGATGAAAATTAGCGGGCTCGGCTATTCTGCTTAGCCAGTTTTTCCAGTTTTTGACGAATGCGCTGGCGTTTAAGCGGGGAAAGGTAATCGATAAACAGTTTCCCAACCAGATGATCCATTTCATGCTGAATACAAATGGCAAGTAGTTCGCTTGCTTCAAGTTCGAACGTCTTACCTTCGCGATCCAATGCACGCACTTTTACATGCTCTGCACGAGGAACCAGCGCACGCGTTTCAGGGATCGACAGGCAACCCTCTTCGATACCCGTATCGCCGCTCTTCTCAATCAGCTCGGGATTGATCAGCACCAGCCGTTGGTTTCGTTCTTCAGAGACGTCAATGACAATGATACGCTGATGAATATCCACCTGTGTTGCGGCCAGCCCAATACCTTCTTCTTCGTACATGGTATCGAACATATCATCCACGATACGTTGAATATCTGCATTGACTTCTTTTACGGGTTGCGCAGTGATGCGGAGCCGCTCATCTGGAAAATGTAATACCTGCAAAACTGACATATATGTTTAGATCTGTATCTGAATAGTGAGAGAGTCTTAGCGCTCATTCTAGACATTTCCTGCCCCGATTGACAGCATCAGCACCGAATTGCACCACTTATCTGAACATAGCGGAATAAGGGACGCTGATGCTATCAACGGAAATTTGGCTACGTATGACGGGCGTAAGGCACCTGGGCACCTTACGCGCTCGGGCTATTGTCAGAAAACTTATTGATTTAAATGTGTTCGATCACGAGAGCCTGCGCACGTTAGGCCTGTCTGATGATCAAATCACACAATTCTATTCCTACGATCGTAAGATCCTGGAAGAAACACTCAATTGGTCGTCTTATCCCAATCATCATATCGTGACGTGCGAAGATGCCCTGTATCCTTTTCTGCTGAACAACATTCGTGATTTTCCACTGTTGCTTTTTGTGTCTGGCTCTCCTGAGTTATTGGTATCGCCACAAATATCGATTATTGGTAGCCGAGGCAGCAGTGCTTACGGCGAGCGCTGGGGAGGCTTTTTTGCTCAAGAACTTGCCGCAAATGACCTCACAGTGACAAGTGGGTTAGCAATTGGCATTGATGGTATTGCTCATCGTGCTGCTTTGGATGCAGGAGGGAGAACCATTGCCGTGTTGGGAAGCGGACTGGAGAATATTTATCCCAAGCGGCACGCTAAGCTTGCCGAACGTATTTGTAGCGCTGGTGGTGCATTGGTCTCCGAATTTCCCCTCGCGATGCCGCCTTTCCCAACCAACTTTCCCAGAAGAAATCGCATCATTAGCGGATTAGGGTTGGGTGTTCTGGTCATTGAAGCGTCTATCCGTAGCGGGTCGCTAGTCACGGCGCGTTATGCTTTAGAACAAGGGCGGGAGGTTTTCGCTCTGCCAGGGCCTATCGGTAACCCTATGACTGAAGGAACGCACTGGTTAATCCAGCAAGGAGCCAGCCTGGTTACACATCCGAAGGATATTCTTGAGCAGTTGGTGAGTGAACTACAGTGGCTGCCAATGGAAAGCGGGCAAACTATTTCTAACGAAGAAGAGGATGGCGAATTGCCATTTGCCGACGTGTTGGCTAACGTAGGAGATGAGGTTACACCTGTTGACGTTGTCGCTGAACGTGCCGGCCAACCTGTGCCAGAGATAGTCACCAAGCTATTAGAGCTGGAGTTAGCAGGATGGATCGCAGCAGTACCCGGCGGCTATGTCCGATTAAGGAGGGCAGGCCATGTTCGACGTACTCATGTACTTGTTTGAGAGCTACATCCACAATGAAACTGAAATGCGTGTCGATCAGGATACGTTAACTGATGACCTCACCCGCGCTGGATTCGATCGTAACGATATCTATAGCGCGTTGAGTTGGCTGGAAAAATTGGCCGATATTCAGGAAGGGCAGACAGCACCGCTTTATTTGGCGAACGATCCGCTGGCTATGCGGATCTATACGCAGGATGAGGAGATGCGTCTTGATGCGGAATGTCGTGGCTTTTTATTGTTCCTTGAACAAATCCAGGTTCTGAATCTTGAAACGCGGGAGATGGTCATCGAACGCGTCATGGCGTTGGAAACGCAGGAGTTCGATCTGGAAGATCTGAAGTGGGTCATCCTCATGGTGCTTTTCAATGTGCCTGGCTGTGAGAATGCCTATCAGCAAATGGAAGAATTACTCTTTGAGGTCAATGACGGTTATGTGCAATAGCCAGAGGGATAACATTTCGAATGGCTAAGTCCGTACTGTTTGCTGAAAAAAAACAGGAAATATGTCCAGACTGTGGGTCAGTGCTGGTTATCCGTTCTGGTCGGCACGGCCCGTTTCTCGGTTGTTCTGCGTATCCAGAATGCGAATTCATTCGCCCGCTGAAAGCGCAGGCTGATGGACATATCGTCAAAGTGTTGGATGGGCAGCAATGCCCACTTTGTCAGTCGACATTGGTATTAAGGCAAGGCCGTTATGGGATGTTCATCGGCTGTGGCAATTATCCTGAATGCCATCATACCGAGACTATCGATCGCCCTGATGAAACGGCGATTCGATGTCCACAGTGTAATGAAGGCACGTTGTTACAGCGTAAGTCTCGCTACGGTAAAGTGTTTCATTCTTGCGATCGCTATCCCGATTGTCAGTTTACGTTAAACCATAAGCCGATCGCGGGTGAATGCCCTTCTTGCCATTACGCCTTATTGTTTGAGAAAAAAACGGCACAAGGTACCAAGCTATTTTGTGCCAGTAAATTATGTGGAAAGCCGGTAGCGGCAGAAGTTGATAAGAATGAGTGATGTCTCTGATGAACTAATGATTCCCGTTTTACGGGAATTACATAACGAACAGGTTATTGCGTACCCGACTGAAGCGGTGTTTGGGTTGGGCTGCGATCCTGATAGTGAAGTGGCGGTTAATCGCCTGCTAGCGTTAAAACAGCGCCCCTGGCAAAAAGGACTGATCCTGATTGCGGCTGATTTTAGCCAACTGGCTCCTTATATTGATGACAGCGCGTTATCCGATGAGCAGAAGGCTATGATGTTTTCCACATGGCCTGGTCCGGTTACTTGGGTATTGCCCGCAAAGTGCACGACTCCGCAATGGTTAACGGGGCAATTTTCTTCGCTTGCGGTACGCGTTAGCGACCACCCGTTAGTCAAAGAACTGTGTCAGCGTTACGGCAAACCGTTGGTGTCGACCAGCGCCAATTTAAGTGGTCAACCTCCTTGCCGCACGGCTCAGGACGTTTCTCAACAGTTTGGTGATGATTTTCCTGTGCTCGTTGGGGATGTCGGCGGAAGAATGAACCCATCGGAAATCAGGGATGTATTAACAGGCGAGCTTATTCGTCAAGGGTAACGGCAAGTTGGAGGGGAACGTGTCTGAAGTAACGTTTTTTGCAGTTTTTGGCAATCCGATTGCGCATAGTAAATCACCTCGCATACATGAGCTATTTGCTGCACAGACGGGGATAACGTTGACGTATGAGCGCATTTTAGCGCCTCTGGATGATTTTGAGCGGATGCTACGCCAGTATTTTCTCGATGGTGCTGGTGGTGCGAATGTGACTGCGCCCTTTAAAGAGCGTGCCTTTGCCGAAGCCGATGAGCGTAGCGAATGCGCGGCGCTTGCTGGGGCGGTCAATACATTGAAGAGGCTGAGTGACGGTCGCCTGTTTGGTGATAATACGGATGGCATTGGTTTACTCAGCGACCTGCAACGATTGGCGCTGGTGAAGCCGTCGGATCGTGTGTTGCTGGTTGGTGCTGGTGGTGCAGCACGAGGGGTTATCCAACCCTTACTGGCTTATGGCTGTACGGTTGTGCTGACGAATAGGACGTTTTCCAAGGCTGATGAATTAGTTAAGGTCTTCAGTGGTATTGGGGACATTAAAGCTGTTGCCTTAGACGATTTACATGGCCAGTCGTTCGATCTGATCATTAACGCGACATCTTCTGGGATGTACGACAGTATTCCTAACTTACCGCCAGAACTCATTTCGCCGGAAACAGGCTGTTATGACATGTTCTATCTGCCGCAACTGACACCTTTTTTGTCATGGTGCGTACAGCATGGTGCTATCCGTTATGCAGATGGCTTGGGAATGTTGGTGGGGCAAGCGGCACATGCGTTTAAGCTTTGGCATGGCGTTATGCCTGATGTGGAACCCGTGATCGGTTTACTAAAGCAGGATCTTGCAAAGTGAATCAGGCGATCCAGTTCCCAGATCGTGAAAGTTGGGATGATAAGGTAATGGCGATTCGTTTTCCCGTTTTAGTGAATGGCTTTCAACAGGAATGCTTAGTGAGCGCAACACAGCTCCAGCAACGCTATGGCGGCGATAGCCCTGAACAGTGGCTGGCGCTGTTCAGGGAATATCGATGGGATCTTGAAGATGAATTGGAAAAAATGATCGTTGCTGAAGAATGGGATGATGAAGATTGCTACTCGTTGTCCTGAGCAAGATATTCATCCTTCCAACGAACATAGTTGTTTGCCGAGTAAATCAACCCCTCTATTTCTTCTTGAGTCAGCGGTCGGATTTTTTTAACTGGGCTGCCGAGGTACAGATGTCCCTTCTCTAGCCGCTTTCCAGGAGGGACCAGGCTACCAGCACCGATCATGACATCATCCTCAATAACGGCGCCATCCAGGAGTATTGACCCCATTCCTACCAGAACCCGATTTCCTATTTGGCAACCATGCAACATCGCTTTATGGCCCACAGTGACATCTTCCCCAATAATAAGCGGGTTACCTTCTGGTTTTTTCTCTGAACAGTGGGTGATGTGGAGCACGGATCCATCCTGAATATTACTCCTGGCGCCGATAGCGATGTAGTTAACGTCACCGCGTATGGCGACAAGGGGCCAGATACCGACATCATCACCTAATGTTACTTTGCCAATCACCACGCTGGAATGATCGACCATGACTCTTTCCCCTAAAACGGGAGAGATACCATTATAACGACGGAATGTTTTTGCACTCATCGACAACCTCGTAGTTATTTTCCACATAATGATTATTCGTATTACAGACAAAATATCGACAGATATGAGACATCGGCAACTGAAAAGTGGTGTGGATCGAGTAAGATCTCATCGAAAGGGTCGAAAAACAGGCGAACAGAAAAAAAGATCAAGAAAGTTGTTGTGTAACGAAAACGGATCCCTATAATGCGCCTCCATCGACACGGCGCTGTGATTCACAACCGGGTCGGTAAAGAAAGAGAAAACGCTTTAAAATAAGCGTTGACTCTGAAGGTGAAAAGCGTAATATACGCCACCTCGCGAAGTG